>CAIWHF010000119.1 GCA_903912405.1 uncultured Bacteroidota bacterium
CCATATCTGCTCATTGGTATACCAAAGGAACGCTGATAACCGCTATGGAACACCCAAAAACCATTCATGACTTTGGAGGATTTCCTAAAGCCTTATATGGCGTTCAATACCCAGCACCAGGCAACGCTATGCTCGCAAAAGAAACTGCATCATTAATTCATACAACGCCTGTTGGACTTGACCATGACTGGGGTTTAGATCATGGAACCTGGACTATCGTACGACACATGTACCCACTTGCCAATATACCTGTTTTGCAATTAAGCATCGATTATACTAAAGGCCCAAACTTCCATTATGAATTGGCTAAAGAATTGCAACAATTACGAAGAAAAGGGGTGTTGATAATCGGAAGTGGCAATATGGTGCACAACTTAGGTATGATCGCTTGGGATAAATTAAACGAACCTGCATATGGATATGATTGGGCTTTAGAATTGAATCAAATTTTTAAAGAACTTATTCTTAAAAAAGAACATGACACTTTAATACATTATGATCGACTTGGCAAAGCAGGTCAATTAGCCATCCCAACACCAGAGCATTATTTGCCATTACTATATTCTTTAGCACTTCAAGAAAAGAACGATACGGTATCTTTTTTCAACGATACGGCAGTAGGCGGCTCGCTTACCATGACTTCTGTAAAAATAGGATAGTTCGTATAGCACTGCAACAAAATCATTAAGTTGCTTGTTATACTTTCTATATATGGAACTAAAAGATATCGATAGAATTATAGAAATGGCTTGGGAAGATCGAACGCCTTTTAATGCTATTGAACTTCAATTTGGATTAAGCGAAGCACAGGTCATTGCCTTAATGCGCAAAGAATTGAAACGCAGTAGTTTTAATTTATGGCGAAAACGGGTAAACAGTGGCGTCAGTCAAAAAAACCGCGCTAAGAGAAACCCAAATATCAATAGATTTAAATGCAGTTTACAAAAAACGATTTCAATGAATAAAATTAGTAAGCGATAATTAAGATTTTCAATACTTTTTTATAAAGTACCAAACTTACCTGCATTAAAATCTTCGAACGCTTGTACTAATTCTTCTTTAGTATTCATCACAAAGGGTCCATATGCAGCAATAGGTTCTGGTATAGGTGCTCCGCTTAATACCAATACAATACTATCTTCAGTAGCTGTAATACTAAAATCTTCACCATCATTAGCCATTAATGCGAAATGATTAGCAGGTATTGCCTGTTCTTGTAATAGCATACTACCTTCAATAACTAATAAAGCCGTATTGTAATCACTTGGAAAGTGAAATATAGCTGAAGCTCCTTTTTTTAGTTTGGCATTGTAAACATGAATAGGCGTATACGTTGTGGCGCTTCCCACTACATCTTTATAGTGTCCAGCAATTACTTCAATGGTACCTAATCCCTGTTCAAGTGAGAACTTGTTCATATTGCTATTACTAATAGCTTGATACTTGGGTGCACTCATTTTATTGTGAGCAGGCAAATTCACCCACAATTGCACCATTTGAAAATCGCCACCTTGTTTACTCCATTCTTGCTCATGAAACTCTTTATGAAGCACTCCACTAGCAGCGGTCATCCATTGCACATCTCCCTCGGCAATAACACCCCCTCCACCACTACTATCATGATGTTCTACTCGGCCTTTGTATGCAATCGTAACCGTTTCAAATCCACGATGCGGATGCACATCAACACCACGAGGAGTAGCACTTGGCGGAAAATAATATGGCGCATTATAATCTAACATTAAAAATGGATTCATACGTTGCATATCTAATCCAGGTATACTTGGAATAAAATTATGTACACGAAATCCATCGCCTACAAAATGAGGGGTAACTGGACTATATATTTTTTGAATGTTCTTTGTGCTCATAAAGGCGAATTTGTTATTGTAAAAATAAGCCTTCTACTAACTTTTCTAAATAATGTAGTATAAGATTATCAAAAGATATTCAAACAATTACCATAAAATGATAATTAAAACTTCTTTGTAATGCCTACTCGAATGACCTGTGTTTCATAATAGTCATTGCTTGAATAGGTAAATCCATCTCCTTGAATTTGTTTACGAATATTCATCGTATTAAACAGATCGCTGGCATTGATAAACCATTCCAAATGACTATTGGCAATGGTCTTTTTAAAAGCAAGATCACATGAAAATCGGCCTAGCGTTTTCCCTTGTGGAATAATATCGGGTGCGTAATACAAGAAGTTGATTTGTGTTTCAGCATTTTTACCCCATTTAATCGTATTCGCAATTTTAAAATTACCCGAATAAAATACTTGCTGTGCTGCACTATAGCGCTTCAAAACAGGATACTGATTCCAAACTGTAAATGCATTGATTTGATTGCTATACAATAATCCATTTATACTTAAACTATAAGCGGAAGATAATTTCTTTGAAAACAAAACTTCTAAACCGCTATTATAACTTCTTCCAGCGTTTTGAAACACATTGTAAATAAGTCCATGCACCGTATCCGTTGACGCAATACGCGTAATGGTACCATCTACGATTTTATGAAACAAAGACATATAAATAGATCCATTACTTATAGTATGTTTTGCAGCTATTTCAAAACTGTTTGTAAATTGTGCTTGCAAATTAGGATTGCCCACTTTAACAACGGCAGCATCGTCATATTTTGGAAAAATCCGAATATCTACTTCATTGGGCCTGTCAACTCGTTTATTATAAAAGAAGGAAAGCGTGGTATGCTCATCCTTTTTATAGGAGAATCGCATGGTAGGGAAGGGAACAAAATAGGAATACCCACCACTTTTGTAGGTGTTATGCAATGGATTTACATCGTACTGAATTTTTACATTTTCAACACGCAACCCAATTTCAGCAGCATAGTTATTGACTTCTAAAATATAATTTCCATATAGGGCTTGCGACTGTTCATTATAATTGGCCCAACCACCTGCATTCGTATCTAATGGAGAATGAAAACCCGGAATAAAATGCATGTTAGTTGGAATGTTTCTATAGCGCCATTTATAGCCCAGTTCCAAATTACCTCTTCGTAAGGGCTTCAAATAATTGACTATAAAATCAGTCACATATTCATCTGATAATAATTTAAAAGAATCGTTGCCAGTATAGGAAGGCAGTATATTTTCGAAATAATATTGCTCGTCTTCTCTATGAAAAGAATAATTAAGCGACATAGATAAACTATGACCAGCCTGAGCATATGCATGGTTATAGTTAATACTGGCCATAGCTGTAGTTTTTACTTCATTTTCAATAAAGCGCCATAATCTGTTTTGCAAAGCAATATCGCTATTGTAAAAACCCTGCTCTCCGTGATCAAGTATAGTTTCTGTTCCATACAATCCACTTACACTAATGACATTTTTTTTATTTATCGTCCAGTCCACACCAAACTTGGAATTAAAGAAATTAGTATTTCTATTGCGCTTTATTTGATAATTCATTTCTGTACCATCAGCATACAAGGTTTTTACAAATTCATTTTTATTGAGTGTTTGGGTATATAAATTATCTACTTGAGCAAAAAGGTTGAGTTTCTTTTTTCTAAAAGACACTTGTACACTCGGATTTATTTTAGGCGTTTGTTGATATTGTGCTGTTATACTTCCATTATTACCATGCTTTTGCCATAGAGCTCCCAAGCCAAAGCTCATGCCTATTTTCCCATGCAAGCCTTCTTCTTTATTTTTCTTAAATACCAAATTGATAATTCCAGCATTCCCATTAGCATCATATTTTGCAGAAGGGTTGTTGATGATTTCAATTTTATCCAAAGATGCAGCTGATAAATTATCCAATCCAGTTTGATTTCCGAAACCAGTAAGCGCGGTTTGTTGGCCATCTATTAATACCAATATTTTATCACTCCCTCTTAATTGCAATTTGCCATCTTGCATACTCACACCTGGCAAATTTTGTAAGGCTTGCATCACCGAGGCCCCTTTTTGAGTCCCCAAATTATCTAAGGAAAAAACTTTTTTATCCAATTTTGAGGAGAGGGTCTCTTTTGAAGCAGCTACCTTAACATCATTTAAATTGGCCACACGTGTGCTTAATTGCAAAGCCCCTAAATCTAAATATGGACTCAAGCCTCCAATATAAAATGACTTTGAAAGCAATGAAAAATCAGCATGTTGCACTTCAAGTACATAGTTTCCGGGTGCTAACTCATTGATGCTAAAATTGCCCGCATCATCACTCCATACACTTTTAATAAAATTGTGTGTAGGCATGGTAAAAACGGCAATAGTTGCAAAGGGTACCACTTCCGTACTTTGATCTTTAATAGAC
>CAIWHF010000120.1 GCA_903912405.1 uncultured Bacteroidota bacterium
ATCCTATTCAATCAGAAATTGCAACGGGTACAATTTTTATATCCGTCGTGACAAATAAACATCAAATTCATCAAAAAATACTATCGCTATACGATAGAGAACGTAACAAAGAAGTAGCAGCACAAGCTGCCTTATTAATGGTATGGAAACTCATTCAGAAAGAACTAGCTTAGCTAAACATGTTTTTTTAATTGGTATGCCTGGTGCTGGTAAGAGTTATTGGGCTAAGCAACTTAGCGCCTATTGCAAGATTCCTTATGTAGATTTAGATGCTAAGATTACGCATGCGTATGGAAAAACAATTAATGAACTCTTTACCGATAGTGGAGAAGAGGTATTTAGAAAAATTGAACAAAAGGAATTACAAAATCTATGTTTTCAATCACCGCTGCAAATAATTGCTTGTGGAGGCGGCACACCCATTTATGAAGATAATATGGTATGGATGAAACGTTTTGGATTAGTTATTTTTATTAATCCAAGTAAGACTTCCATCCTTCAACGAATTCACGCAAAAACACATCGACCAAAATTTTTAAATAAAAGCATACTAGAAATTGAACAGCTTTATGAAGAATTATTAATAAAACGGTTGCCTATATACCAACAAGCTAATCTCATAATAAATGAAGAGCAATTGACCCTAGAAAACCTCATTCAACATATTCAACCATGCATAAACCATCACTAATAGCAGCAAGTATTTTCGGATCAAGCGCCGTAATTATTGGCGCATTTGCCGCACACGCACTAAAAAAAATATTACCTGCAGATGCATTACAAACTATAGAAACAGCCGTTCGCTATCAAATGTATCATGCTTTAGTATTACTAGCACTTTGTTCATTTAAAACATGGATATCTGCTAAAAGCATTAAACGAATATTCGGCTTATTGGTAAGTGGTATACTATGTTTCTCTGGCTCTATATACCTTTTAATAGTACTTAAATCCTATAATATAATTGGTTTGAGTGGAATAGGTATTATTACCCCTATAGGTGGCATATTGCTAATTCTTGCATGGATCTTACTATTTATAGAAGCTTATAAATACAAAGAAATTAGCGCTAAATAGAAAATAATCTTTACCTTTACACAACTCAAAAAAAATCAATGACACCTCCTAGATTTTCCTCAAATAATATATCTTTTCAGCAAGAATTAAAGAAAAGAATCAATGCCTATTTTGTACAAAACAATATTGCTCAAACAGGTAATTTTGCGTTGTATCTTAAAGCTATCATTTTAGTCAGTGCATTTATTGCTACGTATGTACATGTAGTTTTTTTCTACAATCCCAATATCTGGTATATACATTTAGTAGAATCTGTTTTAATTGGTTTGCTTACCGCTGCAATTGGCTTTAATATCATGCATGACGGAGCCCATGGAAGTTTTAGTAAGTTCAATTGGCTGAATACTACCGCTGCTTATACGCTTAATTTTTTGGGAGCTAGTAGCTATATGTGGAATATCAAGCACAATTTAATTCATCATACCTTCACCAATATTGATGGGGTAGATGACGATATTGATGCTCGTCCTTTTTTAAGAATGTGCGATACGCAAGAATACAAAGAAATGCATAAGTACCAACATCGTTATTATTGGATGCTATATAGTTTATTGTATTTATACTGGGTATTTTTTACCGACTATAAAAAATATTTCTCTGGCATGATTGGTTCAATGCCTGTAAAGAAATTAAAAGTAAGTGATCACATCATTTTTTGGGGATTCAAATTAATCTATGTGGTATTATTTATTGTTCTGCCAATTTATTGTATAGGATTTACGCCTTGGATTATAGGCTATTTGTTGGGTGGATTAATTAGCGGTTATGTATTGAGTATCGTATTCCAATTAGCACATACTGTAGAAGAAGCCAATTTTCCAGTAGCGGTTCAACCAGATAATAAAATCGAAGAAGATTGGGCTATTCATCAATTGCAAACAACAGCTAATTTTGCTACTAAAAACAAAATTTATACTTGGTTGTTTGGCGGTTTAAATTATCAAATCGAGCACCATTTATTTCCTAAGATTTCACACATCCATTACCCAGTCATTAGCAATATCGTAAAAGCAACTTGCCAAGAATTTAATATAAAATATATTGAATACCCAAAAATGAAATTGGCCATTCATGCACATGTAAGCCATTTGCGCAATATGGGTATCAAAAAATAATAATAATCGAATGCTTCTTGTAAAAGAAGCATTTTTTTTACCTTTACACTACTATGAAAGCCATTGCCCTTATTCCAGCTCGATTGGATGCAAGTCGATTTCCCAAAAAATTATTGACCCCAATATTAGGGAAAAGTGTGTTGTTGAGAACGTATGAAAGTGCTCTACATTCGGGCTTATTTGATGATGTTATAGTAGTTGC
>CAIWHF010000121.1 GCA_903912405.1 uncultured Bacteroidota bacterium
AAAGGGATTGATAGAAGGAACCCTACATCCTAAAGATCTTAAACAAGCATGGAACGATGCCTATCAAAATTACTTAGGCGTTTGTCCGCAAGATGATGTAACAGGTATTCTTCAAGACATTCATTGGAGCCATGGTAGTTTTGGTTATTTTCCTACATATTCATTAGGGAGCTTATATGCTGCTCAATTTTATGCTTTTGCAAAGCAAACGATACCTAATTTAGAAAGTGCTATTGAGCAAGGCGATACAACGGAATTTTTAAATTGGTTGCGAAACTCAATCCATACTTTTGGTCGCCGTTATACTTCTAATGAATTATGCAAATTAGTTACGGGCTCCTCGCTAGATACCCAATATTTTTTCGACTATGCCCATAATAAATATAAAGACATCTATAAGTTTTAATGACTACTAGCTTATTTAATACCGAATTGAGCTTGGAGGAACGAACATTCCTTCAAGATAGTTATCAGAAGCATAAAAGAAGATTTATAAAGAATACATTATTTATAACTAGTATAGCTTTTTTTATAGCAATAAGTTCGTTGTTTAAATTTGATATGGAAACGAAGCAGGTATACCTCAATTGGTTTGTTTTTGCTTGTGTTCAAATAGTTTTGATTGCTTTAGTTGCAATTAGTGCACTGATAGCCTATTATATCAAAATTCATCCAATAAAAAAAGATTATTTATGCAACTATAAATTAATTGAAGTTGTAACAATCACAAAGAAGGTGCATATGAAAGCCACCAATACCTTTCATTTTTATGTGCTATCTGCATTTCGTTTATCCATTGAAGTAGACCAAGTTATATTTGATCAATATGAAGTAGACGATGAGCTTAATTTAGAACTAAGTTATTATTCTCATTGCTTTTTGGGCTGTTATTAAGAAAGGCTACCGATTTGGTAGCCTTTCTTATTATCCATGTAATTCACTCAAATAGCGTTCGGCATCTAATGCGGCCATACAGCCACTTCCTGCAGCTGTTACGGCTTGTCGGTAGTTTTTATCTTGTACATCGCCACAAGCAAAAATACCAGGCATATTAGTTTTAGAGGTGCCAGGTGTAGTTAAAATATATCCGTGATCATCTAATTCTAAAACATCTTTAAATAAATCTGAATTCGGTTGGTGCCCAATAGCAACAAAAAATGCTTGTACTGGAATAATTGATTCTAGATTTGTTTTGTTATTTAAGACACGCATATGGTCTACCTTTTGCTCACCTAATATTTCCAAAGTCTCTGTATTCCACAATACCTCTATGTTCTCTGTTTTTAATACACGATCTTGCATAACCTTACTTGCTCTCATCGTATCTTTTCTGATAAGCATCGTAACTTTATTACATATTTTAGATAAGTATAAGGCTTCTTCGCATGCGGTATCTCCAGCACCAACTATAGCTACATCTTTTCCTTTAAAGAAAAATCCATCGCATACAGCACATGCCGAAACTCCATGGCCATTTAGGCGTTGCTCTGATTCTAAGCCCAACCATTTAGCTGACGCTCCTGTTGCAATGATAATCACATCCGATTCTATGGTGTGCTCCTCATCGATAGTAGCAACATAAGGTCTTTTAGAGAAATCAATACTCGTTACCATGCCCCATCTAATATCTGCGCCCATGCGTTTAGCTTGTGCTTCAAAGTCCATCATCATTTGAGGACCCATAATGCCCTCTGGATAGCCAGGGTAATTTTCGACTTCTGTAGTGATGGTTAATTGTCCACCGGGCTGAATGCCTTGATATAATATTGGATTTAAATTTGCTCTAGAAGCATATATTGCTGCTGTATATCCTGCAGGACCAGATCCTACAATAAGTACATTTGTTTTTTCGTTTGCCATGATTATTTAATTTGGATAAACAAAATACGATTTTTTATTTAACTACAATAATTGTTTTAAAACTAGTTCCATAACCTGCCCAAACGCCAAGGGCTCCATTGCTGATATTGGATATGATGGCTGATGGAGAAGAAAAAGGATTGCCTACGGAGTTCGTCGAAAACTCTAGTGTATTCCAGAAATTATAGACTGCTTTTTCAATAGCACACCATTTCACTTGAACCGTATCGCCAATTATAAAATTAGAAAATGCCTTTGTTGAGGTATCATTGATCTTATCATAGCCTCTTTCTATACGCACATCAATACCATTTCCATTGATTACTTCATCGTTATATACCGAGTTTCTACCCGTAAAAAAAGGTTCTCTATTCCTTTTTGTAAAATATCGTACAAAATTGCCCAATGTATCAGGGTCGGTATAGCGAGCAAATATATTCACCTCATTTGAATCGGGCCCAGAAGTGTTTACTCTTTTTACTGCCCACATGGAATCTAGGCTTTTCACAATAGGGATTTTTGTACTTGCCTCATATACCTTTCCTAAGTACTGAATTTTCAATTTGTAAATTTGACCGGGTACACCAACAAAATTGCTATCCTGCGGTGCTACTTGGTAGCTGTTGTTTTGTTCAATTAATTGAATGGTTCTAGTAGCGTCTCTTACTTCAACAATAGCACCTCTTACAATACTATTCAATACCGTATTTAGATTAAGAGGATTGGTAACACCGATAGCATTCGTTAAAAATACAATAGGGGGTTTGCCCGTTTCAATTTGTCCATCTACAACCAATTTCTTAGTTTCAGCATTGTTTAACTGAAAGGAAACTGTTTTTTCACAACTACTTAAAAAAAATAAGCAGATTAATAGGTAAGCGTAATTTTTAGAGATAATTGCCATCGTTGGTATAGAGTAAAGGTTTCAATTTATGATTCAATTCAAAGTAATCGTAATATTTTTTTAAGGTATTCCAAAACTTCTGTTTGAAAGGATCGTTTTTATATTCCACATATAAATAACTCATCGCAGATTTATTGAAGCGAGTAGGAAAGATGTGAATAGGAATATTCTCTTGTCCGTTTAATCGAGCCATTAAACATGTAATATATAGTTGTGAAATCAACACATCGGTCATAGGTATACAGCCAATAGTAACACATCCACCATGTATGTAAATATTGCCTCCTAATTTTGGACTGTTGCTCATTGTTCTATCCACTAAATTGG
Organism: uncultured Bacteroidota bacterium; assembly: GCA_903912405.1. Classification (GTDB taxonomy): domain Bacteria; phylum Bacteroidota; class Bacteroidia; order Chitinophagales; family Chitinophagaceae; genus CAIWHF01. Next base: position 3,092 of record CAIWHF010000121.1, read on the forward strand.
GATAGCTAATAAGCATTGATAAATAATATTCACTATGTGGATTGAATTGATCTATATAATAAATTCCTTCGGGTACTTGTCGATCTCCTTCAAATTGCTTTGGACCCAACAATCCAGATAATGCGCACACTCTATAGGTTTTTACTAATTTATATTCTTCTGTATTGGTATCTCTAGCCCATAATTCCAATTCGTTTTGGTATTTGAAGGAACGTAGATAAATATCTTTAGGTGGAAACTTTAAGTTCTTCTTAGTGAAATATTTCTTTATGGTGTCTTGATAGGTATTCATTGCTTGCTGAACCCTTGGTTGTGACAACTGACTTGCTTTAAACGCTTCGATATTCGTTTGTGCTACAATTGTCTCTGCAAAGACTATATAAAAACATACTAATAATAAGTATCTAAAATTCATTATGATTTTTTTTTAGCTTAACACAGGTAGGGAAGCTAGTCGGATTTTATTTTATTAAATCGTGAAAGAAAACAAAAAAAGGTGCCCGTTGGCACCTTTCTTATTTTTCAGTTTTTTTTATAGATTTCCTCTACTAGCTTGTTCGCGTTCAATAGATTCGAACAAGGCTTTAAAGTTGCCTGCGCCAAAGCTTTTAGCCCCTTTTCGTTGAATGATTTCATAGAATAAAGTAGGTCTATCTTCAACAGGTTTAGTAAAAATTTGTAATAAATAACCCTCTTCATCTCTATCCACTAGAATTTTCAATGCTCTTAATGGTTCTATTGATTCGTCAATCTTTCCTACACGGTCTAATAAATCATCGTAATAAGCATTAGGTGTGTCTAAAAATTCTACTCCACGAGTTTTTAATGCTTTTACGGTTGCAATGATATCATTGGTTGCAATGGCAATATGCTGAACACCTTCGCCTTCGTAAAAATTAATATATTCTTCGATTTGAGATTTTTTCTTTCCTTCAGCAGGTTCATTAATTGGAAACTTAACGTAACCATTACCGTTGCTCATTACCTTACTCATTAAAGCCGAATACTCGGTAGTAATTTGCGTGTCGTCAAAGGATAAGATGTTTGTGAAACCCATAACTTCTTCATACCATTTTACCGTATCATTCATTCTATTCCAACCTACATTACCCACACAATGGTCGACATATAAAAGACCCACATCAGATGGGTTATAAGCACTTTCCCATGATCTAAATCCAGGCATAAATATACCTTTGTAATTTTTTCTTTCTACAAACAAATGGACGGTTTCGCCGTAGGTATAAATACCAGAAATTTTTACTTCACCATTTTCATCTTGCAACGTATAGGGTGCTACATATGATTTTGCTCCTCTTTTAGTGGTCTCTTCATAACTTTTGTAAGCATCATCTACAGCTAATGCTAGTATTTTCACTCCATCGCCATGCACTTTTACATGTTCTGCTATTTCATGTTGACTATTCAATGCTGTAGTCAACATTAAACGCACTTTTCCTTGTTGCAAAACATAGGATACTCTGTCTTTTAAGCCTGTTTCTGGACCAGCATAAGCAAGAGATTGGTATCCAAATGCAGTTTTATAATAATGAGCAGCTTGTTTTGCATTGCCTACATAAAATTCAATATAATCTGTGCCATTCAAAGGTAAAAACTCATTACCCGGATTGTTCTGTAATTTTTCTGCTAAAGTAAGTGACATATAGTTTAGTTTATTTATTTAAGATTATAACCAGCTGTTTTTATAGCTTGGGTCTTCTATAGAGAGCGCCTCTTCGGTTAAATGTAAAGGATAGAACGTGTCTACCATTACCGCTAGTTCTTTAGTTTCTGTTTTGCCAATGCTTTTTTCAACAGCTCCAGGGTGGGGGCCATGCGGAATGCCCGCTGGATGTAACGTAAGCATCCCTCTTGTTACATGTTTACGACTCATAAAATCACCATCTACATAATACAATAGCTCATCACTATCTATATTGCTATGATTGTATGGCGCTGGAATGGATTGTGGATGATAATCGTATAGACGAGGAACAAAAGAACAGATTACGAAATTGTTGGCATCAAATTGTTGGTGCACAGGTGGTGGTTGGTGTATTCGACCCGTGATAGGTTCAAAATTATGAATTGATGTTTTATAAGGATACTCACAACCGTCCCAACCTACTACATCAAAAGGATGATTTGCATAGGTCATGTCATACATGAAATTTTTCTTTTTTACATGAATATGAAATGCTCCTTTTTGATCGATTGCTTCTTCAAATTGAGGTTTGATGATATCGCGCTCGCAGTATGGTGCATGCTCTAGTAATTGACCATATTTGCTTAGGTAGCGTTTGGGGAAAGTGATTGGACTATGACTTTCTACTATAAATAATCGATTGTCAGCTGTGTCAAATTCCATTTGATAGATAGTGCCTCTTGGAAGCACGATATAATCACCATATTCAAAAGGAATTGATCCGTATTGTGTTTTTACTTTACCGGTACCTTCATGAACAAAAATTACTTCATCTGAATCGGCATTTTTATAAAAGAAATCAGCTTTTAATTCGGTAGGTGCAGCTAATACAATATGACAGTCGTTATTAAACAAAATTGTTTTGCGCGCACTTAAGTAATTGCCTTCTTTTTTAACATTAAAGCCTTCTAGGCATCTAGGAGTGATATTGTTTTTGGTAGCCGCTTTTGGACTAACATCAACAGGCTCAGAGATATCAACAATTAAGGTAGGTGGGTGTATATGATATAATAGGGTGTAATTAGATGAAAAGCCTTCGGTGCTAAATAATTGCTCAGAATATAGCTTACCTTCTGCATCTCTAAATTGGATATGTCGTTTGTTAGGAATTTTACCTAAGGTATAATAATGTGGCATATTAAATTTTTAGTAAGGTAAAGTTAGGTGCTTTTAAATGAAAATTATACCGAAAAAGTACTAAAATGACAGAAATTATAGTGCTTATTGACTATTGTCATATTTGGCTTAATAATACTTGAATAATACCTATGATAAAACCTAAAACACCACCAATGATTTCCACAAATTTGAATTCTTTCTGCATGATACCGATAAGAATTGATTCTAATTTATCAGAAGAAAACTGAGCTACTTTATCGGATACCATTTTTTGTATGCTGATTTTCTTTTCTAAAGAAGTCATCATCTGATTGGCAATTTGAGGATACATTTCAATGATTTCATCCATCAACGTACTTTTCATTTCAGCAATTAATTGCTTACTAATAAACATACTAATGATTGGCATTTTTTGAGGCAACTTCTCATTAAGAAAATGATCTATGTGCACTTCAATCATAGGTTTTATTTCATGAACAGCATCTTCGCTATTTAGGCTGCTCACGATTTCTTTAATATTCACTAAATCATTAGCTACTATTTGACCCAGTTTTTCAGCAAATTGAGCCTGTCGTTTTGGAAAAATACCTTGAAAGGTAATGCCTAAAATTCGTTTAGGTTGCTTAGGATGAAAGAGCATTTTTATAGCAATCCAATTGGTAAACCAACCAATAAAGGCTGCTATTAAGGGCAGTAAAATAATGGATAACAGGGACATGTTTTTAATTAATAACGTTTATTTAAAATATTTTCTAGGTATTGACCATACCCGCTTTTTTTGTATTTATTGGCTAATGCCTGCATTTGAGTATCATTGATCCAGCCGTTTCTGTAGGCAATTTCTTCTATGCAACCTACTTTTAATCCTTGGCGTTTTTCGAGTACTTCAATAAACTGACCCGCTTCCATCAACGAATCAAAAGTTCCGGTATCCAACCAAGCGGTACCTCTATCTAATACACCTACTTCTAATTTACCTTGCTCTAAATAGACTCTATTTAAATCGGTAATTTCGAGCTCTCCTCTAGGCGATGGTTTAATTGCTTTTGCAATTTTCACTACTGAGTTGTCGTAGAAATATAAACCCGGAACCGCATAATTAGATTTAGGTTGTGTTGGTTTTTCTTCAATACTTTTCACACTATGATGTTCGTCAAATTCAACTACTCCGTAGCGCTCTGGGTCATGCACATGATATGCAAAAACAACAGCGCCATCTGGATTTGCTTTTTTCTTAAGCAAAGTGCCCATGCCTGAGCCATAGAAAATATTATCACCTAAGACCAAAGCAACTGCATCATCCCCAATAAATTCTTCTCCTAAAATAAAAGCTTGCGCTAAGCCATCCGGACTCGGTTGCACAACATATTCAAATTTGCAGCCCAATTGAGCACCATCGCCTAAGAGTTTTTTAAACCCTGATTGATCTTCTGGTGTAGTAATGATTAAGATTTCTCTAATACCCGCTAACAAAAGGGTAGAAAGCGGATAATAAATCATTGGCTTGTCATAAACAGGCATTAGCTGCTTACTTACGGCAATGGTTAAAGGATGTAGACGCGTGCCAGATCCTCCGGCTAATATAATTCCTTTCATAAATTTATTTTGAATATTGTTGTTCGTAATAACTTTGGTACTGACCGCTGGTAACATTATTCAACCAGTTTTCGTTTTCTAAATACCAATCAATAGTGATGGATAATCCTTCTTCGAAGGTTACTGAAGGTTCCCAGCCGAGTTCCTTTTTAATTTTAGTAGCATCAATTGCATAACGGCGGTCATGCCCCGGACGGTCTTTGATATAGGTAATGAGTTGCGCAGAAGTACCTGCAGCTCTACCTAATTTCTGATCCATTTGTGTGCATAATAAATGAATGAGTTCAATATTTTGCCATTCATTAAAGCCACCAATATTGTAGGTTTCGCCATCCTTACCCGAATGAAAAACGGTATCAATAGCACGCGCATGATCTAAAACATATAGCCAATCGCGTGTATATTTTCCGTCGCCATAAACGGGCAAGCTTTTGTTGTTTTTAATATTATGAATAAACAATGGAATCAATTTTTCTGGAAATTGATTTTGACCATAATTATTGGAGCAATTAGTAATTACAAAAGGCATATGGTACGTATTGCCATAAGCTCTTACTAAATGATCCGACGCTGCTTTGGATGCAGAGTAGGGCGATTGCGGATCGTAGGGAGTTGTTTCTAAAAAGAAACCTGTTTCGCCCAAAGAGCCATACACTTCATCAGTAGATACATGATAGAAACGTTTATTGGTGTAATCGTTTTTCCAAAGCGATTTAGCTGCATTTAATAAGTTGGCCGTACCCATTACATTGGTTTGTATAAATGCATTGGGATCAGTGATAGAACGGTCTACATGGCTTTCTGCTGCTAAGTGAATAACGGCATCAAAAGCGTGTTGTTCAAACAACGCATTGATTTGATGTGCATCATTAATATCGGCCTTAAGAAAGGTGTAATTTGGTGCATCTTGAATATCTTTCAAATTTTCAAGGTTGCCAGCATAGGTCAGGCAATCTAAATTGAAAATTTGATAGTTAGGATATTTATTTACAAATAAACGTACAACGTGCGAACCTATAAATCCAGCACCACCGGTAATTACAATTTTTTTTGTCATAATATGATTTTAAAAAACAAAGACCAACTTAATGGTCTATGTTTATTTATTTTAATTCAAAGGATTCAATAAATTTAGTAGTAAAGTTGCCCTTCCTGAAATCTTCATTTTTCATGAGTTGAAGATGAAACGGAATGGTTGTTTTTACCCCTTCAATGATATACTCGCTCAATGCACGTTCCATTGTTTGTATAGCTTCTTCACGTGTTTGCGCAATAGTGATAATTTTTGCAATCATGGAATCATAATACGGAGGAATGGTATAGCCTGCATAAATATGCGAGTCGATACGAACGCCATGACCACCTGGTGTATGTAAAACGGTAATCTTACCAGGACTTGGTCTGAAGTCGTTATATGGATCTTCTGCATTGATACGGCATTCAATAGCATGCATCGTTGGTTCGTAGTTATTACCAGAGATTTCAATACCAGCAGCAATTTTAATTTGCTCTTTTACTAAATCATAGCTAATCACTTCTTCTGTAACACCATGCTCTACTTGAATACGCGTATTCATTTCCATGAAATAGAAATTACGGTGTTTGTCTACCAAGAACTCCACCGTTCCTACACTTTCATAGTTTATAGCTTTAGCAGCTTTTATAGCGGCTTCTCCCATTTTCTTTCTCAACTCATCGGTCATAAAAGGAGAAGGTGCTTCTTCTACTAATTTCTGATGACGACGTTGAATAGAACAATCGCGCTCACTTAAATGACAAGCATTTCCATGTTGGTCGCCTGCAATTTGTATTTCGATATGGCGAGGTTCTTCAACAAACTTCTCCATATAAATGCCATCATTTTTAAACGATGCTGCTGCTTCTTGCTTAGCGGTATCGTAGGCTTTTTGGATTTCGTCTTCTGCCCATACTACACGCATACCTTTACCACCACCACCAGCTGTTGCTTTCAAAATAACAGGGTAGCCCATTTTGTTAGCTAAGGTTTTTGCTTCTTCTACACTTTCTAAAAGTCCTTCTGAACCTGGAATACACGGAACACCTGCTGCAATCATCGTTTCTTTAGCGGTGATTTTATCACCCATTTTACGAATCATGTCTGGTGTTGGTCCGATAAATTTAATATTATAGGTTGCGCAAATTTCAGCAAAATGAGCATTTTCAGCTAAGAATCCATATCCTGGATGTATGGCATCAGCATTAGTAATTTCCGCTGCCGCCATAATGTGCGGAATATTTAAATAAGACTCGCTACTTTGAGGTTTGCCTATGCAAACGGCTTCGTCTGCAAATTTAACATGCAAGGAATCTTTATCTGCAGTAGAATAAACAGCTACCGTTTTGATACCCATTTCTCTGCAAGTACGTATGATGCGAAGAGCAATTTCTCCTCTATTCGCAATTAGAATTTTCTTAAACATGTAGTTCGTTTAATGAATTAAATAATAATAAAACCAGCTTAAGCAGGTTCTACAATAAATAAAGCTTGATCGTATTCTACTGGAGATGCATCATCTACCAATACTTTTACGATTCTTCCGCTTACTTCACTTTCAATTTCATTAAATAATTTCATAGCTTCTATGATACAAACTACTTGTCCATCTTTGATTTCATCTCCTACGTTTATAAACGGAGCTTTATCTGGACCAGCACTTCTGTAGAACGTGCCAATCATTGGCGATTTTACCGTAATTTGATTGGTGCTAGCTGCTGCTGGTGCTGGATTTGCAGGTGTTGTTGGTGCAGCGGCAGGCACTGCAGGTGCTGCAATAGGCATAGCACTAGGTGCAGCCATAATATATTGCGGTTCTGCACTTGTTTGCTCTTGCTTGATGGTGATTTTAAAATCTTTTTCTTCTATTGATAGCTCGCTTATATTTGATTTGTTAATCGTTTTAATAAGCTCTTGAATTTGTTTGTATTCCATAAAATTATAGTTTGAAAGGGTTTTATGATTTTACACGCTCCATATAAGCGCCTGTTTTTGAATCTATACGGATAAGTTCGCCTTCATTTACAAATAAAGGTACCATGACAGTAGCTCCCGTCTCAACGGTTGCTGGTTTTAACGTACGCGTAGCCGTATCGCCTTTTACACCGGGCTCTGAGTAGGTTACTTGCAATACTATATTTGTAGGCAACTCAACACTCATAGGCGTTTCTGTTTCTGTATTGACCATTACAAAACACTCTTGACCATCTTTGTATAAACCTGGATTGTCAATCATGTGTTCTGCTAATGAAATTTGCTCATAAGATTCTGTATCCATTAAATTAAAACCACTATCGTCTTTGTAAAGAAATTGATAAGGTCTTTTCTCTACACGAACAGGATAAATGTTCTCACCAGAGTTCCAAGTATGTTCAATACTTCTTGTATTGTCTACACCTTTTAATTTAGCCCAAACTTTTGCTGCTGAACGAGCTGTTTTATTTTGACCAAATTCAATCACCGAATAAAGACTGTTGTCTAGTTTTAAAATGATACCATTTCTTATGTCTGCGGTTGTTGCCATAGTATTTTAAGTTTAAATTTTTCTGTCTGCAAATGTAAGGATTAAGTTCAATTTATGCATAATTTAGGCTCTTTTTTGTCAATTTTTGCTACTTTTTGAACCGTTTTCTGCTTTTTTTGATCTTTTTTATCTTTTTCGACTTGAATATGTTCAAATAAAAAACCGTTTAAATAGACAACTAATTAAACGGTTATAAAAAT
>CAIWHF010000122.1 GCA_903912405.1 uncultured Bacteroidota bacterium
ATATCACCATTACGCACCTGCAAAGCGCGGTCGATAATTAAGAGCGCTGGATTAGCAATAAAGGCATCTATCATACTATCTCCCTCTATAGTCACTAAAAATGTACTGGAAGGATGCTTAATTAACAACTGATTTAAATCAATTGCATCTTGCATATAATCCAATGCCGGCGATGGGAAACCCGCCTTAACTGCCGTATCACGAATGATGGGTAGTGCTACCGCTTCAGAAACAAGGATAGGATGGACAGCAATTTTATCGGTAAACAGAGGCATAGGGTTGTATTCCACTGCAATTTACAAAAAGGAACTCGTTCCTTTAAATTTCCATACCTAAAAGACAAAAAATACTTATGCACAAAAAAAAGCACTGCCTCGGCAGTGCTTTTCCTATCATTAAGCGCTAATTACTAGGCTTTTAATAAAGCTTTGTACTTTTCTTTATTAGCATTTGCTAAAATCAAATTCATTACTAAGAAAACCAACGCCATAGGTAACCCTTTTGGCTCTATAGAAACGTGGAATAATACAATATGAAGTACTACAGGGAAAATCATAATAGTAGCCAAAGCTTGCCATTTGTCAATTAAAATCAACAAGCCGCAAATAGCTTGCGTTGCACCCAAAAGCGGCATAAAATAAGATGCTTTAGAAACACCCATCATAAAATCTAAGGGAGCCCCTTGCATAGGAGGTGTTGGCATATAATGCAAAAAGAAATTTAATCCAAATGCAACGAATGCTGCGCCGAATAAAATGCGTACTAGTAAATTTACCTTTTTCATGATTTTTTGATTTTTGGTTTACTAAATTTAAAAAAAATAAAATTAAAAAACAAATAGCTAAATACACAAATTACCACTCTCCTCTCCTTGGCGGAGCTACATTGGGTGATAAGGCATTCAGATTTAAACCAAAACGAATACCACTATTAACATGGTTTTGAGCATCCCTACTTTGCACATAATCGATACGCAAAAAGCGTACGAGTCCCCAACCCAAATTATCTACCCCCACAAAGGCTTCTGTATAGTGCTGATCTTCTTTGATGTATAAGGCATTAACGCCCGTAACCAAATACCATTGTAAACGATTAAATAAGGGGATTTTATTGGTTAGAAATCCTTTTAAATAATACGACAAATGAAGTTCTGCAAAAGAGGACGCATCGTGGCTATATAAATAATAAGGTGCCAATTGAAACGTATTACTATAAGAAGGTGTAAGATTGTACTGATTACCAAGGATATGAAAACAATCGGGGAATGAAATTTGTTCTTTATTAATGAAGCCTCCTACGTGTAAAATATAATCAAAGGAGCCAGCCATTTTTAAAGAAACCACATCCGAAATACTCAATTTCAATTTGTCATATTGCATACTGCTTTGACCAATACCAGGAATTGCTTTTGTGTACTGCAGTGAAAATAAAGGCCAATTACTTCGCACCGGCAAGCATTTGTCGGGATATTGAATATAACGGATACCTGGTCGATAGTTGGCCTTTATATCAATTACAAAAGCATCATTATTTTTTAAATCCTTCGTTAGCTCATTTAAAGGTGTGTTGGCGGTATACTGATTGGGCATATCTTTATTCCAAGTAAAAGGAGTAGCGCTATAATTTTCAACAAAAGTGCGTTGATGGTAAGCAACAGACATCGTAAGGTTGCAACCATTAGCAAAATTGCGCTCGGTATAGCCACGCAAAATACCGCGTTGATACAATTTCAAATAATTATGCGCATCGGAAAGTGAACTTGCTGTATTATAATCTATGGATACCGGCGATTCACTATTGAACTGCACCATGTATTGCCCAGCTTCTAATCCAAATTTTAAAAATTTACCATACCAATTTTTATCTTTCCAAACCCATTCTAAACGAGTCATCGCTTGATAGGTTTTATTAGAAAAACCATAGCGAATTGCGGTCTCACCGAGACGAGTAGTATTGGAATCTATCTTATGTATCCATTTAATTTTAGGTGAAAAATTCAGTCCTTCTACGGTATTAAACTGTGTACTAAATAATACAGGACTAATTTGGATGGTATTTTTATAATTGGAATCACTATAATTAATACCCGTCATTAGCAATGCTTCACTACTTATTCTATTATATTTCTTACGCATGGAATCTATGTATCTTGGATTACTAAGTGCAATGCGTATACTATCTTTTTTTATAAAATCACGTCGCTCATCTTCTACCAAGGGAATAGGTCTATTGTTTAACCAATAATTCGTATCCTTTTTAGTTGCTTGTTTTTCATAAGCCGTTATTATTCTCTGTGAAAATAAAGAATCTGGCAACGTAGGGTTTACTTTTTGATTGCTGTATACCGTATTAAAGCTCGCTAAAATATCAAAACTTAATATAGATAAGGTAGCAAAATACATTTGACTTTGTATGATCCAATTGCCTGTACCATCTGTCACATATTGTTGTTGTACGCCTAAGGTATCTAAAACATTGAGTGTTTGCTTTTGTGTTAAATACACATCGATACTATGAATTGAAAACTCACTATCAACTATATAAATGGTACCGGCAAAACTTGGTGTAGCATCATTTTTAGGTATCACTTTAATTTTAAAGATCTCGTGACCATGCTGTGAAAAAGAACCAACCAGCTTATACTTGTAATAGAGCATTGCTTGCTTGCTTACCGGCGAAATAAAACCACGTGGATTACCTTCAGGATTTATATTTATAATGTTCTCGTAAAAATTTAAAACAGCAGGAAACCTTGCAACACCTAATCCATTAGGATTACCACTTTCTCTTACGGCACGTACGTGCAAAAAATCTTTAGGTCGTTTTAGATAATAAGTAGCATCCTCTTCACAGAGGTATAAAATACCCTTCATAGATGCCAAGTCGGTACTATCTTCTTTTTTCTTTTTGGCAGACGGGACAATATTTCCTGTAAATGCTTTTAGCTTTTCATAATCTGGAGTCGATCGATTTCTAATAGCCCCCTTTAAATAGATATCGGTCTGGAAAGATTGATATTGTTTCAAATGATGTGCGCGTTGATCAATCGCTTTTCTCATGATTTCGTAAGCAGGGTCTTCCTTGCTTTTCTTTATGAGCACTTCCTTCATTTGATATTGTTGTTCTTGTAAAACAAGATTCAATTCCGTAGCACTTTCTGCTGTAACATCAATGGTTTTGGTGTATACTTGATAACCAATATATTGACAAATTAATTCTTGTTTACCCAGAGGCAAATCCAATTGAAAGGCACCTTCTTTATTAGCGGCAGCACTAATAGCATGATTATTTTTCAGGTATATGGTAGCATAGGGCAAAGGATTACCATAGGTATCTTTTACTGTTCCTTTAAAAACAATCGCAAAACTTAATTCGAATGAAAACAATAACAGTATTACTAAAGTATAACGCACTTGAACAAGATTTAATTAAAACAAGCCATTAATTTGTGCATTTATTTTACTTACAATCTTTGCAAAGTCTTCTTCATTTTCTGCAAAATCCATGTTATCAACTTCTACCACAAGCAATGGACCGTCTTTATAATCTGCAATCCACTTATCATAATAGGAATTCAATCGTTTTAAATAATCTAAACGAATATTCTCTTCATAATCTCTACCTCTTTTCTGAATTTGATCAACGAGCTTAGGAATACCCGCCTTCAAATAAATTAGCAAATCGGGCGCACTCACCATTTGCTGAATAGTACTAAAGAATTTAGCATAATTATCAAAATCGCGCTGCGTCATTAATCCCATATCATGAAGATTGGGAGCGAATATAAACGCATCTTCATAAATGGTTCTATCTTGAATAACCGTTTCCGCACCTTTTCTAATTTCCAATAATTGTTGCAAGCGGCTATTTAAGAAATACAC
>CAIWHF010000123.1 GCA_903912405.1 uncultured Bacteroidota bacterium
GCATAGCAGCAAGGGGTGAAAGCCCAATGGCGCCCAAGCTTTTTTGTGTTTGTGTAAACGTGATGGGGCTTACGAGCATCACTACTGCCGCAAAACCAAAAGCTACATTCCAGCGGAGCGCAGCGGGTACAAGTGATGACCATAACGAACCATTAGCAACGGCAATACAAATATAGCCGCCAATTAGAGCGCCTAAATTAACGCCTGCATAAAACAAAGAAAAGCCCGCATCGCGTCTTGGATCATCGTCGGCATAGAGCTTTCCTACGATGGTAGAAATATTGGGTTTAAAAAAGCCAGTGCCTATGATGGTGAAGCTGATACCAAAAAAGAAAAAATGTTGCGGATCGATGGCTAAAATAATACTACCAACAATCATGAGTAAGCCACCCCAAAATAAAGATTTTCGGTAGCCCAATAATTTGTCGGCAAACAGGCCACCAATAAAGGTGAAGGCATAAACGAAAGCCTGCGTAGCGCCATATTGCAAATTGGCTACTTTATCGTTCATGGACAATTGGCTCACCATAAAGATGACCAGCATGCCCCGCATACCATAGAAGCTAAAGCGTTCCCACATTTCACTAAAAAACAAATACCATAATTGCTTAGGGTATTTCCCTTTAAAATTTTGTATTTCTTGTATGCTGCTATTTGTGTTTTCCATAAAACAATATTAATAAAAAAGCCCCGAATTTATCGGGGCTTTTTTATTCATGTATGCATTAGTTTACGCCATGCATCATTTTTTGTAAGCGTCTGCTTAGTAAGAATAACAATACGGCTGCAGTTCCCGAGAATACCACAAAGACCATAAAGTAACTTGGTAAGTCGCTAATCTCAAAACCTAAAATGCTTGGGTGTGTTGTAGCTGTTGGGTCGGGATATAGCGAGCTCATAGTACCTGCTAATTTATTACCAGTAGCAACGGCCAAAAACCAGATACCCATCATTAAAGAAGTAAAACGAGCAGGGGTCAATTTGTTTACCATCGATAAACCAATAGGGCTTAAGCACAATTCGCCAATAGTATGCAAGAAATACAAACCGGTAAGGAAGAAGATGCTAGCGCCGCTTGTAGGTATTACTTTAGAACCGAAGGCAATAAGTAAGAAGCCAATAGCTAAGAAGCCTAGTCCGAGCGATTGCTTGTAAGGGGCTACCGGGTTGATACCTTTTTTAGCCATGCGCACCCAAATAGCAGAAATGATAGGCGCTAGGATAACGATAAATCCAGCATTGAAACTTTGGAAATAACTTGCTGGCATTTCCCATCCTAAAATATGTCTGTTGGTTTGCTCTTCTGCAAAGAAAGTAAGTGAAGCACCTGCTTGCTCAAAGCACATCCAGAAGAAGATTACAAAAATCATAATGAGGATAATAACCCACAAACGATCTTTTTCTATTTTGCTCAAAGATTTGTCGGTGATGATTACAAATGGGCCTACTAAGGTCATGCCATAAATTAAAGAACCCCAAACATCTACGCCAAATCCAAAATGGATAGCGCTGAAAGCTACAATAATACCTCCTACAAGAATCACTAATTGTTGGGTGCTAAACGCACTATCTTTAGCATCGCTAGTGGATGTTTCTGCGGCTTTATTAGGACCAACGCCTAATTGACGGCCATCGGGTGCTATTACATATTTATCTTTTGTAAGATAGAAAATCACTAAGCTGATGAGCATACCAATACCGGCAGCTAAGAAACCCCATTTAAAATCTACATTTTCTCCTAAATAACCACATAAGAGTGGCGCTACAAAAGCACCTGCATTGATACCCATATAGAAAATAGTATAAGCCGCATCTTTTCTGCTATCGCCATCTTCATACAATTGGCCCACCATGGTAGAGATGTTAGGTTTGAAAAAACCATTACCAAAAATAAGTGCTGCTAAGCCCGTCCACATTAGGGTTATAGAAAGACCTTTGTCGGCATTGGCTGCAAAGGAAGCAGAGAAGAACATGAAGAATTGTCCAATAGCCATTAATAAGCCACCCACAAAAATAGATTTTCTATTGCCCCAATAGCGATCGGCAACATAACCACCAATTAATGGAGTAAGGTAAACCAATCCGGTATAGCTACCATAAATATTACTTGCTAGGGCTTTGTCGAGCAAAAGCATTTTGGTCATGTACAATACAAAAATTGCGCGCATACCATAATAACTAAATCGCTCCCAAAATTCGGTTGCAAAAAGTACATAGAGCCCTTTTGGGTGCTGGTTGCTGGAGGTTTGCATCTCTGCCATAAGTTGTGTTTTAGAAATTAAATTAAAAATAATTTGCCCTAAAATAATTATTTTATTGTAACCATGAAACACTATTTGTAATTTTCCACTCAAATTAATTTATGAAAGCACATAATATACTGTTATTAGGATCGGGTGGTAGAGAACATGCACTAGCTTGGAAATTGACGCAAAGCCCTTTGTGTAAAGCTTTATACATAGCTCCAGGCAATGCAGGAACAGCACAATTGGGTACTAATATAGCGGTTGCCCTCTCGGATTTTGAGGCCTTAAAAAAAATCTGCATAGAAAAAGAAATCAGCTTATTGTTTCCGGGCTCTGAAGAAGCCTTGGTTTTGGGTGTTTGGGATTATTTTAAACAAGATCCGGCTTTGGCACATATTATTGTAGCTGGCCCATCAAAAGCGGGTGCGCAATTGGAGGGTAGTAAGGCTTTTTCGAAGAAATTTATGCAACGCCATCAAATTCCTACAGCGGCGTATGCCGAGTTTTCGGAGCATAATTATGAAGAAGGCTTGCAGTATTTGGCACAGCATGCCTTACCCATTGTGCTTAAGGCCGATGGCTTAGCGGCGGGTAAAGGCGTGGTGATAGCGTTCAGTCATGAAGAAGCTTTCGTTGCTTTTGAGCAGATGATTAAAGAAGCGCAATTTGGAGCAGCTAGCAAAACAGTGGTGGTAGAAGCATTTTTAACAGGAATAGAGTTATCGGTTTTTGCACTCAGCGATGGCACCCATTATGTGTTGTTGCCCGAGGCTAAAGATTATAAACGCATAGGAGAAGGCGATAAAGGATTGAATACCGGCGGTATGGGCGCTATTTCGCCCGTGCCATTTGCCGATGCGGCCTTTATGCAAAAAGTAAAAGACTTGATTGTGGAGCCTACGATAAAAGGCTTATCGGCAGAGGGTATTACCTATCAAGGCTTTATTTTCTTTGGCTTGATCAATGTGGGGGGTGAGCCTTTTGTGATCGAATATAATTGTCGTATGGGCGATCCGGAAACAGAAGTGGTGATGCTCCGATTAGAAAATGATTTGGTGGCCTTGCTAGAAGCGATGCAGGCGCAGCAATTAGATCAGGTGCAAGTGCAGTGTCATCCCAAAGCGGCTTGCACGGTGATGTTGGTATCGGGAGGTTATCCTGAAGCCTTTGAAAAAGGGTTTGCAATAAAAGGCTTACAAGCGCCTACCCAAAGCTTGCTTTTTCATGCGGGCACTAAAATGGCCGAGGATAAAGTGCTTACAAATGGGGGTAGAGTAATAGCGGTAAGCTCGTATGGCACTACTTTAAAAGAGGCCCTGCAAGGCTCTTATGATACGATATCGCAACTTGATTTTCAGCACATGAATTATAGAAAAGACATAGGCTGGGAATTTTAAAAAAATACGGAACAATGGATATCAAATGATATCCATTTTTTCTTGGGCTACAAGGTGGTATTCCTTATCTTTGTTACCTTATCAATATTATTTTACGAACAGTTATGAAGTCAATTTTTTTTAAGAAAAACATCCTCCTAGGGATCCTCTTGTTAAATACTATTTTTTCGTTTGCACAAAATGGAATTGTAAAAGGTTTTGTTTACGATAAAGCCAACGGGGAACCCATTATCTATACCAATGTGGTGATAAAGCAATTGAATATGGGCGTGCAAACCGATATCAATGGCTACTTTACGTTCAGTCAGTTGAAACCCGGCAGCTATACCATCATGGTGCCGTATATGGGCTATGATACCGCTTTGGTAAACATTGTAGTGCAAGCTAATGATGTGGTAACGCAGAAAATATTTTTGACCAAAAGAGAGCGCATGCTCAAAGGGGTAGAAGTAACGGCGCGCAAAACGGTGAAGATGACAACCGTGAATGCGGGTGTTACTACGATATCGCCAAAAGAAATTAAATTATTGCCAAGTGCCGGCGGCGAACCTGATATTGCTCAATATTTGCAAGTAATGCCAGGGGTAATTTTTACGGGCGATCAGGGTGGACAATTATACATTCGTGGAGGGGCACCTTCGCAAACCGGAATTTTATTAGATGGTGTTACGATTTATAATCCATTTCACTCCATTGGTTTATTCTCTGTGTTTGAAACTGATGCTATTAAAAGTGTAGATGTAATGTCGGCAGGCTTTAATGCTTTGTATGGCAATAGAACTTCGGCAATTTTGGATGTGCGTACCAAAGATGGTAATAAAAACAGAACAGCCGGAAAATTATCAGCATCGCCTATTATGATGCGTGCGATGTTGGAAGGACCTTTGTCGAAAGCGAAATCAGAAAATGGCGGAAGTGCCACTTATATTTTAAGCATGAAGCATAGCTACTTCGATAAAACTTCTTCGTCTATGTACAGTGTTTTAGGCGATCCGTTTAAGCAAGGCTTGCCGTATAGCTTCACCGATTTGTATGGTAAAATCACCTTGAGTGGTGAGAACGGAAGTAAGTTTAATATTTTCGGTTTCAATTTTGATGATAAAGCAAAAGTGCTGAGTGCACAGTCTAATAACGATTTAGCGAGCTTCAATTGGTTGGCTTCCGGATTGGGCACCAATTTTGTGGTTACTCCTGCTGGAGCTTCTACCTTGATTAGCGGTAAGTTTGCGTTTTCTAAATATGGTATCGATTATAAAGAGCAAGCGAATAGAACACGCAATAGTACCATTGATGGCTTTGAAGGAGCTATTGATTTCACCTACTTCCTAAAAAGCTTTTCTTTAGTAAAATATGGTTTAGAAGTAAGCGGACAACATACCACTTTATCGTATGTCAACAACTACAATATACCTACTACCTTAGATCGTCGAAATACTACAGCGGCTTTATACTTATTGGTGCGTCAGAACTTTAAGGAGAAATTAATTATAGAGCCAAGCTTTAGAGTGCAGTATTATTCTGGATTAGCTAAAATGTCGCCAGAGCCTCGCATTGGTATCAAGTATAATATCAGTAGCAATGTGCGATTAAAAGCGGCTGCAGGTATTTATTCTCAAAATATTATCAGTACTAAAAGTGACCGAGATATCGTTAATTTCTTTTCAGCCTTTTTGTTGAGCCCTGATGAGCAAGTATTAAACACCGTAGGAGAAACCGTTAAGAATAATTTATTAACGGCGCGTCATCTCTTAGGCGGTATAGAAGTAGATGCTTGGGGTATAGAATTTAATTTAGAACCTTGGTATAAAAACTTTTCACAAAATATAGAATTGAACAGGTATAAACTTTTTGCTTCCGATCCTAATTTCATTACCGAGACAGGAAAAGCTTATGGATTAGATTTATCTGCAAAATACCAAACGAAAGCATGGTATTTATGGTGTGCAGCCTCAGTGCAAAATGTAACGCGCTTTGATGGCAAACAAACCTATGCGCCACCTTTCGATCGACGCTTCAATGTTAATATCGTTTCTTCGTATACCTTAGGAAAAAATAAAGAGTGGGATCTTTCGGGTCGTTTTAATTACGGTTCTCCATTTCCATTCACACAAACGCAAGGATTTTATGAGCAGTTGAATTTATTAAACAATGGTATTGGTTCCAATTATTTGGGGCAGAATGGCAACTTAGGTATTTTGTATGCCGATCAAATTAATGGCGGGCGCTTATCGCATTATCATCGATTGGACTTATCTGCAAAAAGAAAATTTGTGATCAGCAAAACCAGTACCGTAGATGCTACTTTCAGTGTTACGAATGTGTATGATCGTCAGAATATTTTTTATGTAAATAGAGTAACGAATGAACGAGTATATCAATTGCCTTTCTTTCCTAGCTTAAACGTAACATGGAATTTTTAACAATGCAACAACCAATAACCTATTTTAAACAACGCGCCATAGTTTTTGTAAGCGCATTTCTGCTCGGCTTGAGTATGCCGACAAAAGCGCAAATTGCAACTACAGAAAATTTACAGGGCACTACTGCTGCGTGGAATACCCAGTGTGCGTTGTTATTTAAAAATGCGCAGTATGAAGCATGCCTTACTGTGGCAAGACAATTTTGGAGCCAAGCGCGTAAAAAGTCGAACACAACTAGGGTGGCAATGGAAGATGAAGTTAGCTTTTATCAGATTGCTAGTATGCTTGCATTGAATGATTCTAATGCCTTGTCTATGGCTAATAGTTTTTTGCAAAAACACACAACGCCCTATTTTATTGACAAAATAAATTACTTCTTAGCGCAATATCATTTTCGTTTAGATCATTTTCAATTGGCTATTCCGTTATATGAGAAAGCATCTATTTCCAATTTAAATAATGAAGAGATTATTGATTTGAAATTTGAATTGGCTTATTGCTATTTCAATAATAAGAATTTTGAAAAAGCAAATTCGCTCTTTGCTGTAATGAAGTCATTGCCGGGCGTATATAAAGATGCAGCAAATTATTATTATGGCTTAATTGCATACAATAAGGCAAATTATAAAGAGGCGCTTTCATGTTTTGAATTGATAGCGAGCTCGTCTGTTTATGGTAATACGGTGCCTTATTATGTAGCCGAATTATATTATTTTTCTAACAATAAGGATAAAGCACTTAATTATGCTTTAGGGAAATTGAATGAAAAAACTAAACTGTATTATGATAAGGAATTACATAAGTTAGTAGCACAAATTTATTTTGAAAAAAATCAGTACGACAAAGCCTTGCCGCATTTCGAATATTACTATCTACATACCGATAGAATTAAAAAAGAGGAATTGTATGAATTAGCATATTGTAATTATTACTTAGATAATTGGAAAGAGGCTATTGATTATTTCAAGCCTTTGAGTAATATGCAGGATTCCTTGGGGCAAACAGCGATGTATTTATTAGGAGCTTCTTATTTAAAACTGAATGATAAAAAGAATGCAAAGTATGCCTTTGATATTTGTAGTCAGTTCGATTTTAATGCATCGCAAACAGAAGCATCTTTATATTTAAGTTCAAAAATTAGTTATGATTTACAGCATGATCAAGATGCAGTGACAACTATAGAGGCTTTAAAAAATCAATTTCCTTCGTCTGCCTATACTGCCGAATTGAATTTAATCTTAGGGGCTATTTTAGTTAAGAGAAAGGAATTTGAACCTGCCATAGCTGTCTTGCAAAAAGCACTTTTAACAGATGCGCAAACAACTATGTTGCTACAAGAAGCTTATTATGGGGCTGGTATTGCGGCCTATCTAAAAAGTGATTTTGCCTCAGCTGCTACTCATTTCTTAGCAAGCTCAAAGGTGGCGATTGAGTCACCCTATCAGGTAGCATCGCTGTTTTGGTTGTTAAATGCCAACTACAAAAATGCTGATTACAATAATGCGTTGAAAGCCGGTAATTTATTTATTGAAAAAAACAAACTATCTAATGATGCGCAACAAATAAGTGATGCGGCAACCAATGATCATGCACAGCTTATTTTAGGCTATGTTTGCTTAGATGCAAATCTATTTGCAGAAGCGCAAGTTTATTTTAAACAAGCACAGCTTTCAAAAGATAATACCATTATTAAAACAGCTTCTTTGAAAGAAGCAGATGCTTATTTTTTAGCAAAGCAATATGCTAAAGCCAGCATCTTATATGACCGTATTATACAAGATAATAATGAAGATAGTCCGTATGCTATTTATCAAAAAGCCATCATACTGGGTCTTAATAATAAAGCATCAGAAAAAATTACCTTATTAAAAAAATTGATTGATGAAAAAAATGAGCAATCGCCATTTATAAAAAGTGCTCGTTTCGAGTTGGCTACTACCTTTTATCAACAAGAACAATATGGAAAGGCTATAGAGCAATTTAAAATATTGCTTGACGATGCAACTGATAAAGATGCTGTTTCTAAAGTAGTCTATAAAATTGCAGCAGCTTATCAGCAGTTAGACGATACTACCAATGCATTATTATATCACAAAAGAGTGCTTACTCAATATCCATCTAGTGAAGAGTATGCGGCTTCTTTAGATGCGATAAAAGCTATCTATATGAATCATAATCAGCCAGCATTATTCATTGCCTTTAAAAATCAATTAGGCAATAGCGACTCGTCAACTCATGCTGATGATTCCCTATTCTACGAAACTGCATTAAATTTATATGCAATCAATAATTGGGATAAAGCACTGCTTTCTCTCAATGATTTTATCAATCGGTATCCGACGAGCGTATTAATACCATCAGCCAACTATTACAAAGCGGTATGTTTGTCAAATTTGAAACAAACAAAAGGGGCTGTGGAATCGTATCGACAAGCGCTACAAGCAGGATTGCAAGATGATCTAGAAGCTACGGCACTCAACGAAGTAGCTCGTTTGTCATTTGAAACTAATGCGCTAGATTCAGCTTTATCATATTGGGCTACCTTACGTGCCAATTACAATAATGCCATCTACTTAAAGCAATCGTATTTGGGTATGATGAAAGTACATGCGCTACAGCATACACCTGCTTTAGCCTTGAGCTATGCAGACAGTGCTCTGGCAACCAATGGATTGAGCAATAGCGAACAACATGAAATTTCATTTTATAAAGGCCGTTGTTATGAAGATCTAAAACAATATGATTCAGCCTTAGTGTATTTAACTTTAGCACAGAAAAATACGAATGGGCTTAATCTAGTAATGGCCAATTATTATGCTGCTCTTTGTTGGTATCAAATAAACAAGTTGGGAGAAGCAGAAAAAGAGGCAAATAAAACCATTGCTGCTGCAGGTGCTAATACTTATTGGATTGTAAAAACCTATTTGCTTTTAGCGGATATTTTAGTGAAACAGAAAGATTATTTTAATGCCAAAGCAACCTTACAGAGTATTATCAAAAATGCTAAATTCTCAGATTTGAAACAAGAAGCACAAGATAAATTATTACAGGTAAAAGTGCTGGAGTCTAAAAATACTAAGTTGAAAATCGATTAATCTATTATGAAACAGTTTAGAAAACATAACCCTATTTTTTTTGTAGTACTATGTATCTGTTCCTTGATAGATGCGAAGGCTCAGACGAATACCGACACGGTCATTAATAATAATACCATACAAATAATCCAAGCCTATAAGCCTGTTGTAAAAGCAATTTCTAAAATTGAATTTTATCCTCAGCAGTCTCCAGAGGATACCAATTTTAAAATAGGCTTGTATTATAAAGTACCACAGCAACAATTGCTATATACCTACAAATCAGTACCCATCAATCCACTTGCTTTAGGTAAAGAGTTAAAAGGAACAGCACTTCCAAATTTTGTATCGCTAGGATTGGGTACTTTAAAAACGATACAGCTACAAGCTTCCTTGTTCAATCTGCATAGCAGGCATGTAGAACAATCCTTGTATGGGTATTATAATCAACAACAAGCGGCGTTGCCTTTTCAAAAATACCAAGATGCTCTTGTTTATTATCATTTGATGAGAGTGCGCGCGCATTGGAATTTTTATGTAGATGCCAATTTAGAACATAATAATTTCTATTACTTTGGTGCCGATTCTATTGATCAAAAATCAGCTACAGATATTCATCAGCAATTATTTAAACTTTCTACTTCATTTACTGCTCGAAATACGACAAAAGATAAATTTGGATTTTTTTATAAGCCTAGTCTTTCGTTTACAAATGTGCACACGATAGAAAAGGCCAATGAGTTAGCTATTGGAATTTCACTGCCGGCTTTATATGAATTGAATACCTATAGCAAATTGACGGCTAGTTTATCGAGCAATATGGCTTTTTATCGTCTCGATACGCTTTCCAATAATAATATATTCACACAGTTGCAATTTGCGTATCAAAGAACGTATAAATCCTTACAATTCGATTTAGGAATAGCACCTACTATTGCGGCAATAGGATTTAAGGCACTCCCAACGTTTGCTGTTTTATGGAACACGAAATATAAAGTGCCTTTACAATTATTGTTTGAGCATAAAGGAAGTGTCATGGCTAATAATCTGAATGATTTGCTGCTTGATAATAAATATACCAACCCAGTTTATTTTAATTATTATCAAAGTATTAAAACAAGTACAAAATTACAAGTAGACGCTCGTATTGGAAATCATATCAGTGCCGGTATATTGGTGGCAAACGAAGCGTATGATCAATTAGCTTATTTTAAAAGAGATACCCTTTCTGCATTGAATTTTAATGTATCCGCAATGCCTCAAGTTAAAAATTTGCTACTCATGGCTCATTTCAATTATCAAGTAACTAAGTCGCTTCAAGTGATCAATGAGCTCAAGAAATATAACTATACATCGGCTTCTGGTGCCGCTTTACTGAACATGCCTACCTTCAGTTTTCATAGTCATGTACTTGTGCAAGCCTTTAAAAAACTATATTTCGATGCTGGTTTGAATGTATTTTCGGGCCAAACAACCCAAATAGCTCGTATAGACACAAAAATGCAGTCATTTGTAGATCTTTCAGGCTTGTTGCAATATAACCTTAAGCCTCGCATTGATTTTCAGCTAAAATTCAACAATTTATTAAATAATACTAATCCTAGATGGTACGGATATTCAAATTTTGGTACTAACTTCGCGGCAGTTATTAGTTATAAATTTAAATAGTACTGTTTTAAGAATTTTCATTATGGATATTGCAAGTTACATCGGACAATTTTTATTAAGAAATAAATATTGTTATTTACATGGTATAGGAAGTTTGAAATTAAGTAAGTTGCCCAACAAAGATTCGGGTTCCCTAGCTTATCACGTTCAATTATTACCAGGTGGATCCATTGATGATTTATTTGCCAATTTTGTAGCCACTAGCGAACAAGTAAGTATATCAAAAGCGGCTAATGCCATACGAGAGTATAATACAGAAATAAGATCGATATTAGATGCTAAGCAAAATGTTAGCATACCAAGTATTGGTTATTTAACAAAGGTAGATAATCATTATAGCTTTGTAACTGATGCTACCTTTTCTTATCAACCTGCGGTTAATCCAGCCTTGAAATTTGTAAATGCCAAGCCAATTAAAGAAACTACTGAAGCAGAAGAACCTATAGTAGTAGCACCTAAAAAAGCAATAATTAATTGGAGTAAAATAATTCTATTTATTTCTTTATTGATGGTGGTTACCATAGCTATTTATTTTATCGCTACACAGTCTCAAAAAATTTCGGCTACTCAAGAAGAGCCTATTATCAATACTCCAGCTGTTACCGTAGATACTACCATAGCTACTGTAGCTGCGGAATACAAGTTTTTAATTAAAACGTATGCTACGCTTGGTGCAGCGGTAAAACGCTATCATCAATTACTTTCATATGGTAATAATGTAGGTCTTCAGACGAGTGATTCTACTTCTTATCAATTGTTTGTATCGCTTGCTGTACCGGCCATAGATACCAACAAGGTTAAGGATTCTATAAGAGTAATTTTCAATCCAAAAGGTACTATTACGATTATAAAATAATTACTTGATCTGTTTTTCCAGTTCGTTGAGTACATAAAAAACAGCCGGACAAACCTGGCTATTCGTAAGTGTTAAGGGAATTCTTTTGATAAGAACATCTTCGTCGGTATAAGGATATCTACTACAATCACTTGGCCGCACGTCGTAGATATTGCAAGTATTATCACTTGCTAAAAAAGGACAAGGTTTTTGTCGAAGCACATAATCGTTTTCGTTGTCTAGCTTTAAGTACCTACTAACTAAGTCGCCTTCTTTAATTTTTAAATATTTAGCAATGCGTTTTATATCGGGTTGCTTGAATCTTGGAGAATGATTTTTGCAACAATTCGCACAATCTAAACAGTTAATTTTTTCAAAAGCTTCCTCGTGTAAGTCGGGTAGTGCTTTTAAAATTTTCTGTTTAGATCCTTTTTCTAAAAGACGTTTAAATTGTTTTTGCTTTTCGCTCGATTCTTTTTTCCAATCGTTATTCATACCTATAGCTAGCTTAAAAAAAAGCTGATGAAACCATCAGCTTTTAAATTACAAGTTCATTTTATCCATGATGCGTTCTAAGTCCTGGTCGTTATAAAACTCTATAGTAACGCTTCCTTTCCCATTTTTAGATCGATCTAACTTTACTCTAGTAGCAAAGTGTGAAGCCATATTGTCTTCAATTCTTTTATACGCAGGAGGCAATTTAGAGGCATTGGTGGTGTTTTT
The DNA here is from genome assembly GCA_903912405.1 of uncultured Bacteroidota bacterium. GTDB lineage: Bacteria > Bacteroidota > Bacteroidia > Chitinophagales > Chitinophagaceae > CAIWHF01. Next base: position 12,364 of record CAIWHF010000123.1, read on the forward strand.
GCTACTGCTCGATTTTTCATGTAGCAGATTCTTCACCAATTGTTCTACTTGCCTTACCGATAAGCCTTTTTCAAGCGTTTCTCTGTGCGCATATAATTGTTGTTCTATCTTATCTAAGCTAATCAATGCACGTGCATGGCCCATGCTGATAGATCCATCGCGTACCGATTTTTGAATATCTGGAGGTAATTTCAATAAGCGTAAATAATTGGCAACCGTACTGCGCTCTTTCTTCATGCGTTCCGCCACTTGTTCTTGCGTAAGATCGCACTCGTCCATTAAGCGTTTATAACTTAAGCCAATTTCTATAGCGTTTAAATTTTCTCTTTGCAAATTTTCCAACAAGGCCATTTCCAATAGCTGTTGGTCATTGGCCGTACGTATATAGGCTGGGATATCGTTTAGTCCGGCTAATTTAGAAGCTCTCCAACGGCGCTCACCAGAGATTAATTGGAATTTTCCCGTAGCTAATTTTACAACAGTAACGGGTTGTATAATATCGTGCAGTTTTATGCTTTCCGCTAATTCATTCAATGATTTCTCATCAAAATCATGTCGGGGTTGTTTAGGATTGATTTGAATTTGATCTACAGGGATGCGCATAATGCCCGTGCTCGGCACACTGTTGGGTTTAGCATCTCGAGCATCTTTATTGCTCAATTCTTCATCAATACTATTAAGCAAGGCTCTGATACCTTTGCCTAAAGCTTGCTTTTTATTGCTATTATTAGTTGTTGCCATGGAAATATTAATCTATAATTTTATCTTCATTTTTTATTTTCGTGAGGTTGTTTTTTTGCAAAATCTCTTTAGCTAAATTCAAGTAGTTAACCGTACCTGAACATACAGCGTCATACATAATTACTGGTTTGCCAAAACTTGGTGCTTCGCTCAATTTAGTATTTCTGTGAATGATGGTATTGAAAACAAGGTCTTCAAAGTGGTTTTTAATTTCTTCTACTACTTGATTTGATAGGCGTAATCGACCATCGTACATGGTCATTAAAACACCTTCAATTTGCAATGAAGGGTTGAGGCGCGCTTGTACAATTTTTACCGTGTTCAATAATTTACCTAAACCTTCTAATGCAAAATATTCGCATTGTACAGGGATAATAATACTATCAGCTGCGGTGAGTGCATTGATGGTGATAAGACCTAAGGAAGGAGAGCAATCAATAATGATAAAATCAAATTGTTTCTTTTGTTCTTCTAATACAGCACTTAAAATATGCTCTCTGTTGGGGTGGTTGATAAGCTCAATTTCAGCACCTACTAAATCTACATGAGAAGGTAATACATATAAATTAGGTGTTTCGGTTTCTAGAATAATTTGATTAGCCGGCGTTTCATTCACCATGCAATCATACAAACTTAGTTGTATATTCTTTAATTCAAAACCATTTCCAGTAGTCGCATTTGCTTGCGGATCGCCATCAATTAAAAGTGTTTTGTAATCTAATGCCGCTAAACTTGCAGCTAAATTAATAGCTGTTGTTGTTTTTCCAACACCTCCCTTCTGAATTGCTATAGCTATTATTTTTGCCATATGTATTTAATGAATTGTAAAATTGGTATGCAATGGAGGTAAAATTAACGCCAAATTATTGGCCGCAAAATGATCCATTGCTTTGTTATGATCTATTTCTATATACCCAAAGGTATCGTAATGTACGCCAATCACTTTTTGGGTAGCTACAAATTGCGCTGCTTTGCAAGCGTCTTCATAGCCCATGGTGAAATTATCGCCAATTGGTAAAATGGCAAAATCGATAGGCGCATACATAGGTATTAATTGCATCTCTATGGATAAGGCCGTATCGCCTGCATAATAGAAATTACCTTCTGCGGTGCTTACAACAAATCCAGCTGGATTGCCGCCATAAGTGCCATCGGGTAATACACTACTGTGAAGAGCTGGTACCATTTTTACTTTGCCGAAATCGAATTGTTTTGCACCACCTAAGTTTAAGGGGTGTACGTTTTTACAACCTTGTTGCAAGGCCCATTGCGTAATTTCATGCATTGCAATAATTAAAGCACCGGTATTTTTAGCTATGGCTAATAAATCGGCAACATGATCGCCATGGCCATGAGAAACAAAGATATAGTCAGCTTGTATAGCCATTATATCAATGTCTTTTGCCAAAGGGTTTCCTGTGAAAAAAGGGTCGAAAAGGAGTTTCTTTCCTGCCGTTTCTATACAAAAAGTAGCATGTCCGTAATAGGTAAATTGCATCTGTAATCTTATTACTACAAAAATACTATTTTCTTGCCTCATTTTTTTTCATAATTGTTCACATTTTTGAACATCTAAGACCTCTTGTTGTTAGTATTTAGTTAATTAAAGGTATTAACTAAGCGGATCTCTGCAGAAAGGCAATTACCTTTGCACAAACCAATTTCGATCTACAAAAGCATGCTAACTCGTTTTTTAATTTTTATTTCTATTCTTCTTTTAGCAGAATATTTTAGTTTCAGTTTAGTTAAATCGGCTACGCAGACTTTTCCCTCAAATTGGAAATGGGGTGTTCGTGTTTTTTATATTGGCTTTACTTTAATGACCTGGCTTGGATTTGTAGCCTTTAGAGTCATTAAATGGGGAAGTTTGCCAACGAGTATTCGCAATGTTTACATTGCTGTAGTTATGGGTTTTATCATAGCTAAAGTATTAATCACCCTGGTCTTATTAATCGATGAATTAAGAAGAGGCGGCACCTGGACTTTAGCTAAACTATTTCCGGAAAAGCCCTACTTCAAACAAGTGCAAGAAAATGGCATTTCACGTTCTCAGTTTTTCCAACATTTAGCCCTCACGCTTGGAGGCGTATCTATTGCTGGTTTTATTTACGGGATGAGCAATCGCTATAACTATAAACTTAAAAAAGTAAAGATTGCTTCTGCCAAGATTAACGATGCTTTAAAAGGTCTGCGCATTATTCAAATTTCCGATATTCACTCGGGTAGTTTTGATGATTTTGAGGCCGTAGCTGCTGGTGTGCGTATGATAAAAGAACAACAAGCAGATTTGATTGTTTTTACCGGCGATTTGGTAAATAATATACACGAAGAAATAATACCCTATAAAGAATTATTTGCTAGTTTGAAAGCGCCTCTTGGCTTGTATTCTATTTTAGGCAATCATGATTATGGCGATTATGTAAGTTGGCCTAGCGATATGGCTAAACGGACTAATTTAGAAAAATTAAAAACCATTCATGCAGAGATGGGATGGAAATTAATGATGAATGAGCATGTAGTTTTAAATCATAATGGACAAGATTTGGCGCTGATTGGAATAGAAAATTGGGGTGCCAAAGCTAATTTTCCAAAATACGGAGACATGCAAAAAGCTTATCAGGGAATGGAAGATAAACAAGCTCTTTTCCAAATATTATTATCGCATGATCCATCGCATTGGGATGCGCAAGTGCGCAAAGAATATCCAAACATTGATTTGACCTTAAGCGGGCATACACATGGCATGCAATTTGGCATCGAAATTCCTTGGTTGAAATGGAGCCCGGTACAATATTTATACAAACAATGGGCAGGCCATTATCAAGAAAATGGTCAGCAGCTCTATGTCAATAGAGGTTATGGATTTTTAGGCTATCCCGGAAGATTGGGTATTATGCCAGAGATTACCCTTATCGAATTGGCTTAAGACAAATACAACAATTGCTCTGCATAAAACATAATATGCTCCAGTGTTTGTGTTGATACACTGGGTAGCTGTTTTTGATGAACTTGTTTTTTAAGTGTTTTATTGCTTGGGTTTTTGGAGGGTGTTTTAGGCTTGGGTAGTGTTTTTTCCATAGATCATTTTTGATGTACTATATACTAACGAACAACGAATTAAAATTATTGTATTCAATAACTCCAAATCATGAAAATAGGCATAACGGGTGGTACGGGATTGGTAGGCAAACGCCTCGTAACGCTATTCATTCAAAGTGGTTACGAAGTTTTTGTTTTTACAAGAAATGCTAAAATTCAATCTAAAGAACAGAGTCTTCATTATACCTATTGGGATCCAACAGAAAAGGTAATAGATATAAATGTATTATCCAGTTTGCACGCTATTGTTCATATCGCTGGCGCAAATGTGGCAGAAAAACGATGGACGCGATCTCGTAAACAAGAAATTTTAGAAAGCAGAACCCTTTCCACATCTTTTTTAGTAGAACAAATAAATAAGTATGCTAGTGTATGTACTAGTTTTGTTAGTGCCTCAGCTATTGGCATTTATGGTCCGGATGCGCAACCTGCAACGCCATTTAAAGAACATGCTAAAGCCCATAGTGATTTTTTAGGTACTACTTGTATGCAATGGGAAGCGAGCTCGGCGTCTTTGAATCCAAACATACGCAGGGTAATGCTAAGAATGGGAATTGTTTTAGCAAAAGAAGGTGGTGCATTAGCACAATTTATAAAGCCCGTTTCATTTTTTGTTAAACCCCTATTAGGTGGAGGCAAGCAAATCATCAGTTGGATAACGCTGGAAGATATTGCGAACTTGTTTTTGTTTGCTATAACACAAAATCATGTTCAAGGTATCTACAATGCAGTAGCACCAAATCCGGTAAGTCAGCAAGGGTTAATGAACGCTATTGCAAGCCAGAAAAACAAATTTGCTTTGCCAATTTATGTTCCTTCTTTTCTGCTAAAAATAATCTTAGGAGAAATGAGTATTGAAGTGCTTAAAAGTAGTACGGTAAGTGCTGAGAAAATACAGCAAGCCGGCTTTCATTTTCAAAGCACGGATATTCATCAAGCATTGCAACGCTTGATGAATTAATGGTAGTTAATTGTAATTTCTTTTGCTATAGCTTTAGCTTTTTCTACAAGGGAATCTATAGGCGTTTCTAGCGTATCGTACGTAAGCGCTACACCCATTCTCCTGTAGGGTCGAGTGCTCGGTTTGCCAAATAATTTTACATCTGAACGAGGATGAAGTAAAGCGTTCTCAACACCTTTAATGTCAAAATCTGTACTTGTTTCGCTCGCTAAAATAACAGCACTTGCTGCGGCTTTTTCTTGTATGATTTGCGGAATAGGTAAACCTAAAATAGCTCTGGCATGCAATTCAAATTCATTAAAATTTTGAGCTCCAGCTAAAGTCACCATGCCCGTATCGTGCGGTCGTGGCGATAGTTCGGAGAAATAAACCCCTTCATCGGTTAAGAAAAACTCAACACCCCAAATACCATAACCACCCAATGCTTCCGTAACCTTAGCCGCCATATGTTGAGCCGATATAATATCTTGTTCCTGCATTATACAGGGTTGCCAGCTTTCTCTATAATCGCCTTTTTCTTGTCGGTGACCAATGGGTGCGCAAAATAAAGTGGGGCCATTTTTTTGAGTAACCGTAAGCAAGGTTATCTCTGCATAAAAATTTACAAATCCTTCTACAATCACTTCTTGCAAATCGCCGCGTGAACCTTCTAAGGCATATTGCCATGAAGTAAGTATATCATCTTCTTTCTTAATAACACTTTGTCCTTTACCACTACTGCTCATCAAAGGTTTTACTACACAGGGTATACCTATTTGTGCAACGGCTTCTTTAAATGCTTCTAAATTTGTAGCATATCGATACGGCGCTGTCTTTACCCCAAGTTCTTTAGCCGCTAAGTCTCGAATAGCTTTTCTATTCATCGTAAAATTAGCTGCTTTTGCACTGGGCACAACGGTATATCCTTGTTGCTCATAGTCATAAAAGCGCTCGGTACGAATAGCTTCAATTTCTGGAACAATATAATGAGGTTGGTGTTTTTTGATAACAGCATCCAGTGCATTGCCATCGAGCATATTAATAACTTCAAATTCATGCGCTACTTGCATAGCCGGAGCATTAGCATAACTATCCACTGCAATTACATATTGCCCTAATCGTTGAAGTGCGATCACTAATTCCTTTCCTAGTTCACCCGAACCGAGTAGTACAATTTTCTTTTGCATGGTTATGAATTTAAAACAAATATACAATTAGATTTTTATTGCTCCGAGCGCTTACTCTTTACTAATTTAAATACCTTTGTCGAAACCAATAGCATGCAACTTTTAAAGAAGAATCTATCCACTATTTTATTTGCAATAGGTTTGTTGCTGTTTGTAACGTATCAATATTCCTTTTTAGCAACCCCTTATTTTTGGGATGAATTGGGGGTGTATATTCCAGCGGCACAACATATGAAGGATGCGGGCACTATTAGTTTAATGCCATCGAGTTTAGATCCACTCTATTCAAGAGGGCATCCTTTATTATATACTTTTTTAAACGCTAGTGCGTTTCGTTTTTTTGGAGATCGGGTAGTGGTTGCCCACTCCTTAGCCTTACTATTTGCGGTATTAGTGCTGCTTTCTTTTTATTATATCCTTAGTAGCTTGTTCACTAAAAGAATCGCCTTGCTTTCTTGTTGGATAGTAGCAGTGCAGCCTCTTTTTGTAGCCATGTCAATAGTGAGTTTGCCCGAAATGTGCCTAAGCTTGTTCTTGCTCTGGGCTATATGGGCTTTAATTAAAGAGCATTGGCTACTCTTTGCTATCATGAGTACCTTGGCTATATTAACGAAAGAATCTGCAATCGTTATTGTTGGAGTTGCGTTCTCTTTTGTTGTAATCAAACAGCATTTGATGGATAAGACTTATAGTCGTCAACAAATTCGATGGGCACTGCTATTTGCTTCTACGCCTATGTTTTTTTATGCGTTGTTTTTAGGTATACAACGAATTCAAAATGGCTGGTTTTTCTTTCCGGAGCATATTGGCTATTTGCATTTTAATATTGTTGGTTTTTTTGATACCAATTGGCTGATGTGCAAACAGTTCTTTTTTAATAAAAGTAATTTCATTATTGGTAGTGCTGCCTTTGTAAGCCTTGCGTATAATTTAATTTATTATAAAAAAGCCAATACCTTTAGTTTTGTTGTAATATCCTTTATTATCATTTCCATGTTCTTCTCTAATGTCAATTTCTATATGCAGCGTTACTTGCTTATCATCTTGCCATGGGTTGTGGTGTTGGGAATGGTGGCTATAGAAAATGCACTAAAGATGTATTTAAAAGTGCCAACATGGAGAGCACCTATTTTATGGATAGTAGTTGTAGTTTCTTGCGGGCTGGCAATTATCCATTGGGATTCGAATACCTTTAATGACACCTGCGATACCTCTTATAGAAAAACAGTTTCCTTGGTGCAACAAACTGCCGATTGGCTTCAACAGCAACCTTGGAATCAGCAAAGGATAGAAGCCAATTTTCCTATTTATCAGGCCTTGCAAGAACCCCGAAATGGATATGTAAAAAAGCCCTTAAATATTGCTGTCAATTTTCAAGAAAAGTGTAAGTATGGTATCTTTTTCAAGACCAAGGGTATTTGGGATCCATTAAGGGAACATAGTTACCTTAAAACGTTGCAGCTTTTTAAAAATGATTTTGCTGAAGTTAGGGTGGTAGAATTTTACTAAACACCCTATATAATTGCTAAAATTATAGGTCTTACTAATTTATATTACTTAACTTAGTGACTCTTTATTTCCAAGTATGGGATACCAACAACTCAAACCACTTTTTGCCTTTCTATTGTTGTTTTTTATAGCTACAATAGGTCGTGCGCAAACAGCAAATTTTACGGCTAATGTAACTAGTGGATGCGCTCCCATGTTGGTGCAATTTACAAGTACCTCTACGGGTACAAATGCGGCTACAACCTATCAATGGAGTTTTGGCAATACCGTTAGTTCTGTATTACAAAATCCTTCTACAACCTATTCTAATCCGGGAACCTATACCGTTACCCTAACGGTTGCAAATGGACCAGGCAGTACAAATACAAAAACCATCACCAATTATATCACCGTATTGCCGGCACCGCAAGTGAGCTATACGACCAATTTAAATGCTACTTGTCCAGGATCGGCTATTCAATTTACCAATACTTCTGTTAATGGAGTTGCTGGAGCGGCAACCTATTTGTGGAATTTTGGCGATGGCAATTCAGCTAATACCGCCAATCCATTACATACCTTTGCTTTGCCGGGTACGTATAATATTACCTTGCAAGTGACCAATAATGCAGGTTGCACTAAAACGCGATTAGATACCAACCGTATTTTAATTTATACGCCTCCAAGCGGAACCTTTTCGGCTAATGCTACGCAATTTTGTAATGCGCCTCAAACGATTAATTTTACAAGCGCAATCACGGGATCTGGTCCTTTTACCTATGCTTGGAATTTTGGAGATAATACAACGGGTGTAGGGGCTACCACTTCGCATACCTATACGAGTAATGGTGTTTATACGGTTAAATTAGTTGTTACGGATGTGAATGGTTGTAAGGACACGATTATTAATTCGAATTTTATAAATCTATCGGCTCCTCAAGCGCAATTCTCGGCTCCAACAAGCGCTTGCCAATTAGCGCCTGTTAATTTTACTAATACCACCAATACCGCCATTACAGGATTTGTTTGGCTCTTTGGCGATGGCGATACGGCAATGCAATACAGCCCTACGCATACCTATTTAAATGCAGGAACCTATACGGTGAAACTAGTGGCTATTAATGGTGCTTGCACTGATACGGTTTCGCATACGATTATAATCAATCCTAAACCTGTTGCCAATTTTACAGTGGCTACTACGGGTACATGTCCCGCGCCACAAACTATTTCTTTTTTAAACATGAGCACTAATACAACTACCTATGTGTGGTCGTTTGGTGATGGCACATCTTCTACGGCTAGTAATCCTGCTCATTTATATACGAGCGATTCTTTTTATACCGTAAAGCTCATCGCTTCTAATAGTTTTGGTTGCTATGATTCTATTACGATTACAGATGCAGTAAAAATATATCCCTTACGCCTAGAAGCTTTGCCCAATAAATTAGATGGATGTATTCCGCTTGCCATCACTTTCCAAGGTTATTTACAAACGCGCAACCCACCTTCGCAACCCGTTTGGAATGGGGTATATCCATTTGGTATTGCTTCTTATAGTTGGTCTTTTGGCGACAACACCTTTTCTACTGCTGCAAACCCAACGCATACCTATACAACGGTTGGGGTGTTTTGGGTGAAGCTAACAGCCGTTACATTTAATGGATGCACGGTTGTTGATTCGTTTCAGGTTGCTGCGGGTAGTCCACCTACAGCCAATTTTACCTACGCACCGAGCACGGTTTGTTTACGCGATAGCGTTCATTTTATTAATACTAGTACGAACGCAACTGCATACTATTGGTTTTTTGGCGACTCAGGATCAAGTGGTGATGTAAGTCCGTATTATCATTATAATTATCCTGGTGTATTTACGGTGAAATTGATGGCACTCAATAATGGTTGTAAAGATTCTATAATAAAGACAAATATCATTACGGCATTAGGTCCAAAGTCGATTCCTAATTTCACATATGATTGTGCTAATCCATTATTAGTGCATTTTGCGGATAGTTCTATTTTATCAACTTCGCATACGTGGTTTTTTGGCGATGGACAAAGTTCTACAGCCAATCATCCCAATCACACCTATGCTAGCTTGGGCACCTATCAAGTGATGTTGGTGGCGCAAAATAGTACAACCGGTTGTATTGATACCAATCATACAGTGGTGCAACTCATTGCCTCTAATCCAAATTTTATTGCAACCGATACTACGCTCTGCAAAAAGCAAGTTATTACCTTATCGGCGATAGATACGCAAAATATTGTGCAATACAATTGGACCAATAACTGGGGTTCCTTTCAAGACACAACTTTTTCTATCATCGATTCATTTCCATATGTAGGAGCGTATACAATTAAATTAATTACTGTAGATAAGCATAATTGTAGAGATACCATTACCAAAACAAATTATATTAAAGTAGCTTGGCCTAATGTTAGTTTCGGAGCAACTCCATTAATTGGTTGCACGCCCATGACGGTTGTTTTTAGTGATTCAACCACTAATATCCCTGGCGTTCAGCTCACTACTCGAAAATGGTATTGGGGAGATGCAACACAAAATACCTATTTTGGCCCCATAGCCAATCATACGTATATCAATCCGGGTTTGTATACGGTTAAGTTAATTGTGTCGGATACATTTGGGTGTAAGGACTCGCTCACAAAAAATAACTATATCGATGCACGGCATCCACAACCATTATTTTTTGCAGACGATACCACCGCTTGTATTGGACAGGTTATTAATTTTACAAATCTTACAGTGGCAAGTACAGGCACTACATATCAATGGTATTTTGGCGACGGCACTAGTGCTACTTCATATAATCCATCGCATGGTTATACCGCTACGGGATTGTATACCGTGAAGTTAATTGCAACAGATCCTATTGGATGTAAAGACTCTTTTATAAGAGTTAATAATATAAGTATTACAAAACCGATAGCGAGTTTCACCGTCAGTGATTCTATAGCTATTTGTCCACCTTTATTAGTGCAGTTTACCAATACGTCACAGAATGCATTAAGTTATGCATGGTCTTTTGGTAATGCTAATTCGTCTATAGCTACCAACCCCACAAATCCTTATAACAGTCCGGGTTTATATACGATCCGTTTGATTGCTACCAATGCTAGTGGCTGTACGGATACGGCTTTTAAACAAGTGAAGGTGTTGGGATATGCCGGTGCATTCTCTTACACTACCACCTCTGGTTGTGCGCCCTTAACAGTTTCGTTTACAGCAAACATTAGTAATGTGCCGTCTCTAATTTGGGATTTTAGTGATGGCGTTACACAAAATAGTAATGGTGTATTGACCGTAATGCATACATATAATACGCCTGGCGCCTATGTGCCAAAAATTTTAGTTAGTGATGGAATGGGTTGCGTTGCTTCTAGTATTGGATTAGATACTATAAAAGTAAATGCTGTTTTTTCGGGCTTTAAAACTAATCCATTCCCGATTTGTGAAAAAGCAGCTGTGACCTTTATAGATACTTCAAAGAGTTTGTATGCTACGGTCAATGCTTGGTCATGGACTACTTCCAATGCCTTGTCAAGCACTTTAGCACAACCAGTATTTAGTTTTCCAACAGCTGGTCTATATACCGTTAAATTAATAGCAAGTGATGCAATGGGTTGCAAGGATTCTATTATCAAACAAATAAAAGTAGAAACGCTTCCTGTTATTAATGCAGGTAAAGACACCGTAATTTGTTTGGGTGATGCGGTTCAACTTCAAGCTTCAGGTGGTATTGCATATGCTTGGAATGCCGTAGCTACGCTATCTTGTTTGAATTGTGCGGCACCCTTGGCTACTCCAACAACTGTTACAAAATATGTAGTTTTTGGTACGGATAATAATGGATGTGTAAATAAAGATACGGTTCAAATTTCTTTGAAAACAAAAACTGATTTCTTTGTAAAATCCGATACGGCTATTTGTAAAGGGCATTCAGCCAATTTATTTGCATACGGAGCAAATCAATATATATGGTCGCCAAGTAGTAGTTTGAATAATGCGCTTATACCTAATCCTATAGCTACGCCTTCAGCAACGCAAATTTATAAAGTACTCGGATATGAAGGTGCTTGTTTTCCCGATTCGCTCTTTGTGAAAGTGACCATCATGCCGCGTCCTATTGTAAATGCAGGAGCCAATCAACAAATTACGGCAGGCGATCTTTTGTATTTGTATGGCTCAGGCACCAATGTTATTCACTATCAGTGGTTGCCAAGTGCGGGTATAAATTGCGACACCTGTGCATATACTAGTGTATATCCTAAGCAGTCCGGATCATATAGTTTAATTGGTACTAATAGTTTTGGATGTACAGATACTAGTAGCATGCAAGTAAGAGTATTATGCCAAGCTGAACAAGTATTTATTCCCAATTCATTTACCCCAAATGGTGATGGGCATAATGATGTCTTTTATCCAAGAGGTAAGGGCTTGAGCATCATTACATCATTTAAAATTTTTGATCGTTGGGGCGAATTAATATTTGAACGCAATAATATTCAAACAGATGATCCGAGTGTTGGATGGGATGGCGAGTTTAGAGGCGTAGTATTAAGTCCGGATGTATATGTATATATCATGGAGGCCATTTGTGAAACAGGCGAACCGATAAATTGGAAAGGGGATATCATGATCATGCGATAAAGAATACACTATGATGAAGATGATAAGATTTGTATTAATTATGTTAGGAATGATGGTGGCTGTGGTAACTCAGGCGCAGGATATTCATTTTTCACAATTTTATGAAAGTACTATTTTACGAAATCCTTCCTTAATAGGTTTGTTTGAAGGAGCCTATAAAATAAGTACCTTAAACAAATCGCAGTGGCAAAGTATAAGCAAGCCTTACCAAACGAACTTGGTAAATGCAGAAATTCGCGTGCCTATCAATAAAAGTGCTGAAGATGTAATCAGTTTTGGACTTACATTTTTTGCCGATAAAGCAGGTACTGCACAATTAAAAACACAAGCAGTTTATCCGTGTATAAATTACAGTAAATCTTTAGGTGGATTTCACAATGAATATATTTCTTTAGGATTTACCATTGGATATTTGCAACGCAATTTTGATATAAGCAAACTTACCTTCAACGAGCAGTATTTTAATAGTGCTTTCAATGCAAGTAATGCCAATGGGGAGAATATTACGAATACTAATAGTAGTCAGCTAGATGTTGGTGTTGGGCTTAATTATAGTAGAAGCTTCGGATATGAAAATGGCAGTAGTTTTTATTTGGGTGCTGCTGCCTACCATTTAAATCAACCTAAATCAAATTTCACTGCAAGTGAATTAACAGTGCCCATGCGCTTTAATGTAAACATGGGATGGGCGAGTGCTATTGGAGAATTTTGGAATATGCAATTACTAACGAATGCTTGTGTGCAAGGTGCTTATTTAGAAAGCACCAGTGGCTTATTGTTTAATTATAGAACAGTTGACCGAGATTATAAAACGGAATTCATTTTACAATTAGGAACTTTATATCGTTTTCAAGACGCTATCATACCTACTGTTAAATGTGTTTATAGATCATATCAACTGGGCTTGAGTTATGATATTAATGTATCTTCCTTGAAATCGGCAAGCAGCATGCGCGGCGGCTTAGAATGCTCCTTAGCGCTGCTGGGCGTGTTTAGAAATGCGAATAGAAGTGCTAGTAAAACTATTTGTCCTCATTTCTACTAAAAGAGCCATTCATTGAATGGCTCTTTTATTTTTTATATGAACAGGTGTTTATTTAGTTGCAAAAGCAGCATCGATAATTGTTTGTTGTTCTTTTGCATGTTGTTTGCTAAAGCCTGTTGCGGTTGCAGCACTTGCTGGTCGTGCAATATAATTTGTAAAAAGCGCATTCGTATTCAACATCAAGAAAGAAAGGGCACCCATATTACGAGGTTCTTCTTGGGCCCAAACAAAAGATGCATTTTTATATTTCGCTTTTAAGGCATCCATTTGTTTAGCTGGGAACGGATGAACTTGTTCTAAGCGAACAAGTGCTACCTCTTGGATATTGTTAGTCATTTGATATTCGCTTAAGTCAAAATAGATTTTACCAGAGCACACCACTACTTTTTTTACTTTATTTGCTGCGCTAATACTTGCATCATCAATGACCTCTTGGAAATTACCTTTAGTAAAATCTTCTATAGGAGAATAAGCTCTCACATGTCGCAAATTTGCTTTTGGTGAGAAGTTAACCAAAGGCTTTCTAAATTCCCATTTCATTTGTCTGCGCAATAAATGGAATAAATTTGCAGCCGTAGTTACATTACTTACAACAATGTTTAATTCAGCGCTAAGCTGCAAGAAGCGTTCTAAACGAGCACTTGAATGTTCGGGGCCTTGGCCTTCATAGCCATGAGGCAATAATAAACATAAGCCACTCATCTTTTGCCATTTTGTTTCGGCAGTAGTTATATACTGGTCAATAACTGTTTGTGCACCATTAGCAAAGTCGCCAAACTGTGCTTCCCAAATCGTTAAGGTATTTGGATTAGCTATTGCATAACCATATTCAAAACCTAGTACTGCAAACTCACTTAATAAAGAATTATACATTTGAATAAAGCCTTGGTCTTGACTTATCGCACTTAATCGATTATATACTTCATTGGTGTTTTCATCATGAAGAACCGCATGTCTGTGTGAGAATGTGCCTCTTTGCACATCTTGTCCACTCATACGAACATTATGGCCTTCTGCTAACAAACTTGCATAAGCTAATAATTCACCTGTTGCCCAATCGATTTCCGATTTTTCATCGAAGAGTTTAATTTTATCATCTAACAATTTTTGAATTTTACGAAGTGGTTTAAAGCCACTAGGTATATGCATAATTGCTTTAAATAAGCTTTCTACTTGTTTCTTTGTGATAGCTGTTTTTGGAGAGGCATCAAAATCTGCGGCTGTTGCTTTACGCAAAGCCTGCCAAGCTGTTTCTGACGCTTGTAATTGATACGGTAAAGGTTTTTGTTTGTTTTCGTCTAAACGGTCTTGAAGGTTTTTCCAAAAACTATCTTCCATTTCTTTTGCCAATGCAGCATCTACATCGCCGCGTGCAATAAGTTGTTGATTATAAAGTTCTCTTGGATTAGCATGTTGTTTGATAAGTTCATACATTTTTGGTTGCGTGAAACTTGGATCATCCCCTTCGTTATGTCCATGTCTTCTATAGCAAACCATATCAATGAAAATATCTTGATTGAATTGTTGGCGATAAGCTACAGCTAATGCTGCCGCTTTAACTACCGCTTCCGGATCATCACCGTTCACATGCAATACAGGCGCTTGTACCATTGCCGCAACGCTGGTGCAATAATCAGCACTTCTAGCATCATCAAAATCTGTGGTGAATCCAATTTGATTATTAATAACAAAATGAATAGTGCCGCCAGTGTTATATCCTGGCAATTTGCTCATTTGTAATAATTCATATACTACTCCTTGTCCAGCTACTGCAGCATCACCATGAATTAAGATTGGCAATACCGCTTTGTAAGAATGATCGTACAAGGTATCGGCTTTAGCTCTAGCAAACCCTACAACTACAGGATCTACAACTTCTAAGTGAGAAGGGTTTGGTGTTAATTGTACATTGATTTCTTTTCCTTCTGGAGTATGAATATGGGAGCGGAATCCTAAGTGGTATTTTACATCGCCACTTCCCATAGTTGTATCTGGCGGCATTACACCGTCAAATTCAGAAAAAATTTGTTCGTATGTTTTTCTAAGGGTATTTGCTAATATATTCAATCTGCCTCGGTGCGCCATGCCAATTACCACTTCTTTCACATCATTGTTAGCAGCTTCATTGATAATGGTATCGAGTGCTGCAATCGTACTTTCGCCGCCTTCTAAACTAAAACGTTTTTGGCCAATATACTTCGTATGTAAAAACTTTTCGAAAATAACACCTTCATTTAGTTTCTCTAAAATGCGTTTCTTTTTTTCTATGCTTAAATTAGAAGCCATCATGTTTTCGAACTGCACTTCCATCCATTTACAAACTTCCGTATCATTGATGTAGGTGTATTCAATACCAACATCGCTAGTATATGTTTTCTTGAGTTTTTCAATAATATCTTTTAAGCTAGCGTTTTCCATACCAAGCAATTTGCCTGCTATAAAAGAAGTATTTAAATCTGCTTCGCTTAAATTATAATCACTCAAAGTTAATTTTGCACTTCTATCTTTTCTATTTCTGATGGGATTGGTAGTAGCTATTAAATGGCCTCTTTTTCTATAGGCGCGGATTAATGAAAATACATTAAACTCTTTCAATAATTGATCACCTTGTATAGAAGCTGAATTAGTGCCTGCGTTTCCTATTTTGCTAAAAGCAAAATCGAATCCTTCAAAGAATTTTTTATACTCCGGATCTACTTGGTTGGGATCTGTTATATAATCATTGTATAAAGATTCTATAAAACTAGGATGCGCATTGGTGATATAAGAAAAGTCTTTCATTTTTTGATTTTTATTAGAGTATGGTCCCAATTGCTTGGAATTAGCTATTAGAATCACCAAAATTAATAAAAAATGCTTAAAATGCTAGTGAATTTTAGCTTAAGAAACAGCCTTTTGGGCCTTAATTTTTGTTAGGGAGCTTTAAAATAAGGATTCTTAATTAACTAAGTTCCAATTGAATCCAAAACGCATACTGAAATCGGGTGCTGCATAGCCTATAGCTTGCATATTTTGTGTGCCTAATAATTGTTGAATTTGATCAAACATGATATAGGCGCGCATTTTTTTAACCTTAACATTGAAAAATAGCGAAATGTTGACTTGATTATTTATGCGGGTAGTTTTTTGAATGTAGAATTGTTGGAATAGGGGCGAATAGCCATTGCCATAATAAGCATTATGGTATAGGGCTTCTATCCCACTAGTCAATTGCATTGCGTTATGAAATGCAGGTGTTTGAATAGCCAATTGATGCTTGCTTGCAAAACTTGGAATAGCAAAAGGATCATCCGATTTCAATTGTGAAATAAGTAATTCGTTTGTATTGATTACGTTTTTAAACACAAAATTTTTGCTGATAATAAACTGTGTAATGGCTATTGTTTGGTCGCTTTGAGACACCACTTGCTGCGCATTTAAATAAATATAATTACTAAGTAAATGTTGTCGTGCTTCAAAACTAAGGTGTAGTTTATCGAGTTTCCATTTTACATATAATTGGTTGTGTAACGAAGCGTTTAAATCTTTTGTAAAAGCATAATAGTTGCTTGAAAAATTAGTAAATTGAAATGCAGCGTTTGATTGGTTTTCATTTAGTCCTATTTGGATATTCCCCAGTTGATTACTTATTTTTTTTGCTACTTGTAGTTGTAAAGTATGATTTCCGCTCGCACTGCCGGTAGCAATAAATTGTCCATAGGCATGCACTTCTAATTCGTTTGGATGCATGGCGTTTCTATCTAAGTGAGCAACAAGATAATTGCTATAAATGCTTGTATTGTCAGCTGCATTATTTAGGTTGTTACTCAATTGATCTATGCGTGCACCTATTCCAGCTTGCAATTCAAGTGGGTGTTGCAAGTTACCAATAGTAGTTTTTAGTAAAAATTGATTATCAAACCTTGTCCATGTTTGTTTGCTAAAGACAGAGTCGAGGGCATTGAATCGATGATCAAACCAAGTGTGATAATAAGCAGAATCGGGTCTAAGATCCTTATAGGTATGAGTATTTGTTGAAAATTCTAGCTGATGCACTAACGAAAATCTGCTATTCAATTGAATTGTCTTTAAGCTACTGTCTTCATTCCAGATAGTATCTGAATGGCCCAATGCATAAGATTGTTTCAGTTGAAAAATGTATTCTTTTTGCACATTGGTAACAGCCGATCGAGTAGTACTATAGTCGTCATGTTGAAAAACAATTGGCATAGTTTTCTTATCTGCATATCTACTATCTGTCAACTTGCTGATGTCGCTAATACCCCCGTTTTCGTCTTGTTGAATTTCATTAAAAATAAAGGCTCCCCAGCACTCATAGTGCTTATTGTTGCTTGTGTAATGTGCATTCAAACTTACTAAATCATGATTGTTTCGTTGTGCTTTATAAAAACCAGGAGATGTAAGTTTGTGGTATTGAAAAGCCATATTGAAGTTAGGCTTTATATTTTGAGTGTGTAAGAGTCGTAATAAATTTTCGTTTTTACTACCCATTTGATAACTAAAAATGGTAAAGGGTTTAGTCGTATTAAAATACAACAAGCTATCTGCTTGTAAAGTATACACTTCATTTACTTGTCTTCTTAAAGAAGGTCCAATCTGATTATTATTTTTTAATAACCAGGTTTGAGATGCACTACCTAAATTCCCAAGATTGGTTTGCCAGGCTTGCGTATAGGGTCTTTGATGGAAAGTAATAAGTGAAGTATCTAATGTAATTTCTTTAGTAGAACCGCTTTGTTGAGCGCTTATAGTTGCATGTCCTTCTTCCCAATCAGCCGTATTGGTTTTGTTGCTGCTATCTGTTTTCGTTGATGAAAGGGTAGGTAAGGCACCCGTATTCTGTGCCCATAAAGCAATAGATGGACAACTAGTGATGAGTATCACTAGTAATAGGATTATAGTTCGCAGGGGTGTATTATTGCTTAATGATTTTTTCACTAAATAGGGTATTGCCTTGTTTTACTTCAATAAAGTAGAGTTCACTTGGAAGTGAATTGGGTAAAGTTACTACAAAGCTATTATTTAATTCTTCTTTTCTAACTATGGTAGTGTAAATGCATGACCCTGTAATAGTAAAGACACTTATTTGAGCATCTAATAAACTTTCATTGGAAAGAATTCGAAATGCTTGTTGAAATGGATTAGGGATAATTTGTATGGCATGCTTTTGAGCATATAAGTCTTTAGTGAATGCGGAAGCATCTATTACAAACAAGCCATTTTGCATATCGCTAACCAATATTTTTCCATTCTTAAAGAATGGATAACAACCCCAAGCACCTCCAAAACCTTTATAAGGAATAGCACGGCAAGTAGGAAAATAAGCAAGCTGCTTCGCTTGACTTGGGTCTTTAATACTGTACATTTGAAAACCATCAAAATAGTAAGAGATGAAAACTAAATCGTCGATGACATAGGGGTTATGAGGAATGCAAGTGGTATCATTTCGTGGTATAAAAGTACTGAGCACTTTGGGTTGCGAAACATCGGTAACATCAATAACCTTTAGTGGACTCCCATGTGTTTCATCGGCCATTACACCCAAATTATTTTTATTGATCCAACTAGAATGATTGTAGCCTTTGTAAATATATTGTGGCATGGTGCCGATTTCTACAGGCATGTTGGGTTTGAAATCAACAATACTATAACCGTAAAAGCTTTCACTTAAAAACCCCGTATCATTTCTTACATACATATCATGCGCCGCATAATTAGACCCTAAAGCAAATGGATTCGTATAGGTTTTCAGGAAGGTAGGTAAGGTTGGATTTTTCAAATCAAAAATCCCTAATCCATATACACCACTAGCATTGGTAAAAATTCCGCAATATAATTTTTCTGTAACCGTATCAATGAAAATATTGTGGGTACGCATCAATTCAGCTGGCGAACTTTCATAAACCATATGAATAGAGTCGGGCAAATAGCTATAGTCAAATATTTGTAAGGCACTATAGCCCTCATCGCATACTGCGTAGAGGTAATTTTTAAATGTTTTGTAATCTCTATGGATGATATAGTTGCCATAGTCGGTGCCGCGTTTAAAGGCAACTTGTTTGCATTGTTGAATATCAATAATATGAACACCTTCGGTAGAACCAATAGCCGCATATTGCAAGCCTTTCCATTCAAAGCCCCAGACATCGTTGTATTTTTGGGAGTAACTCAAATTCGCTTTTATGCTTGTATCATTCCAATTGCAAAGCAAAGGTAATTGCACCGCTGTCTGTGCTTTCGACAGCAAGCTAATTGCGATAAAAGAAAATAAAAAAAGTGCATGCTTAAGCATGCACTAAGATACATTTTTTTTGATGAGATAGGTTTATAAGCTAGCCACAATTCCTTCTACTAAATTGGCTAATTTAGGTGCTGCTTCATTGGCTGCCTGCAGTACTTCTTCATGCGTAATGGTATTCAGTTCATCTCTTATGCCTAAATCGGTAACAATGCTTGCTCCAAATACCTTCATGCCGCTGTGTATGGCTACGATTACTTCTGGCACGGTGCTCATCCCTACCAAATCGCCACCAATTATGTGAAGCCATTTATATTCTGCTCGTGTTTCAAAGGTGGGACCTTGTAATCCAATATATACACCTGTTTGCACAGGAAGTTTTTGCTCTTTAGCAATCTTCTCTGCTAAGGCAATGGAATTTAAATTATAAGGCTCACTCATATCGGGAAAGCGCACACCCAAGCGTTCATCGTTTTTACCTCTCAACGGATGCTCTGGGAATAAATTGATATGATCTCGGATGATAACAATATCGCCAACTTTGTAATTTTTATTCATGCCACCAGCTGCATTAGATACAAACAAATGCTCTACACCCAGCGCACGCATTACGCGAATAGGAAAAGTTACTTGTTGCATGTCGTAACCTTCGTAGTAGTGAAATCTACCCGACATTAAAACGGTTGCTTTGCCACCAAGCTGACCAAAAATTAATTTGCCTGCATGACCCTCAACGGTAGATACCGGAAAATTAGGAATGTCTTTATAACTCAATTCACACTCCATAGTAATTTTAGAAGCTAAGTCGCCTAAGCCACTGCCTAAAACAACACCTACAGATGGGGTAGTAGCATATTTTGATTGAATGTATTGTTTTGTTTCTTGTATTTTATCAAATAAGGTAGGGGTCATAAATAGATTTTAAGAGTGGGTGCTAGCATTTTTTTCATCTTCAAAATAAAGATGATCATTAGGTAATTCAGAAAAGTGGCGTTGATCGGTAGCATCCATTGATGCTTTTCTTTTTAACTGAGTAGCAACCATAGATTTTACCGTTTGTTTTGCTAATACGAGTGTATTGTTTTTTAATCGAATGGCATGCACAAGACGAGCTATAATCAAAAATAGTATTCCAAATATAACAACTAAACTAATGGTGCCCCAATAAGCATATTGAATAACGCCTGGATTCAATCCAATACTGCGCGTTCTACTATATAGTTTTTCAATAAATTCGAAGAAATAGATGTATTCAAATAGAAAGGGTGATGCAAAAAAGCCTAAGGCTAATACATACAGCAAGATTTCGAGGATTATTAATGCAAATTTAGGTGCGGTTTTGCTAGCAGATGGTTTTAATAAAGCTACTCCCAGCGGATCTAATAACTCCAATTGCTCATAGATCATTCTCTTGTTTTCCTTAAATTCTAACACTAAATCATCGTGTAGGCGCTTCGTTATCATCTTGTTGGTATTAAATTTAAGCAAAGGTAAGCATGATTTCAATTGCTAACCAAATAGAAGTCCTATTCAAATTCCACAAAGCACTGAATTTTTCCCACAAGTATCGTACTTTTGCTATCCATTTACAATTGCTCATTTTCAATAGGATAGCACCATCCATTGCCTCATAAATATGAAATATCAAAAAGAAATACAAAAAAGAAGAACCTTTGCTATTATATCCCACCCCGATGCAGGTAAAACTACATTGACTGAAAAGCTATTGCTTTTTGGTGGTGCTATTCAAGTAGCAGGGGCGGTAAAAAGTAATAAGATTAAAAAACATGCTACTTCCGACTTCATGGAAATAGAACGCCAAAGAGGGATCTCCGTGGCTACTTCCGTAATGAGTTTTGAGTATAAAAATATTTTAATCAATCTACTAGACACACCTGGTCACAAAGACTTTGCAGAAGATACCTACCGTACCCTCACAGCTGTTGATAGTGTAATCTTAGTGATTGATAGTGTGAATGGGGTAGAAGAGCAAACTAGAAAATTGGTTGAGGTATGTAGAATGCGTGATACCCCCATTATCGTGTTTGTAAATAAAATGGACCGTGATGGTAAATATCCTTTCGACTTATTGGATGAAATTGAAAAAGAACTAAAAATTTCTTTACATCCTTTGTCTTGGCCTATCAATATGGGTAAAGAATTTAAAGGGGTTTATAACTTACATGAGCATAGTTTAAATTTATTTACAGCTAGTCAGAAAGCAACCGATGAAAATAGCATTCCTATCAGTGATTTGGCAGATGAATTATTAGATGAGAAAGTTGGTAAACGAGATGCGGATCAATTACGAGAAGATGTTGAGTTATTGAGTGGTGTGTATGGCGATTTGGATAAAGAAGCCTATATGCAAGGAAAAATTGCTCCCGTATTTTTCGGTTCTGCCGTTAATAACTTTGGTGTTAAAGAATTGCTTGACACCTTCATTGAAATAGCCCCTCATCCCCTTGGTAGAAATACCGATAAACGCTTTGTGGATGTAAACGAAGATAAGTTCACCGGGTTTATTTTTAAAATACATGCCAATTTAGATCCACGTCATAGAGACCGTATTGCCTTCTTAAGAGTTTGCAGTGGAAAATTTGAACGTAATAAATATTATAAGCATACCCGCAACGAAAAAGATATTAGGTTCTCTAATCCTTATTCGTTTTTAGCGCGTGAAAAAGATGTTATTGATGAAGCCTTTCCGGGCGATGTAGTGGGTTTGTTTGATACGGGTTCTTTTAAAATTGGTGACACGCTTACGGAAGGCGAACAATTACAATTTACCGGAATTCCTACGTTTTCACCGGAGTTGTTTAAAGAGTTGGTGAATAAAGATCCAATGAAAACAAAACAATTGGAGAAAGGAATAAATCAATTGACCGATGAAGGGGTGGCGCAATTATTTACGCAACACGGAGGAAATAGAAAAATCATTGGTTGCGTGGGTGAACTTCAATTTGAGGTAATTCAATATCGTTTGTTGCAAGAATATGGTGCATCTTGTGCCTTTGTGCCCTTGCAATTTTATAAAGCTTGCTGGATTACGGGCGATAAGAAAAAAGTAGAGGATTTTGTAAGGTTCAAACAAAGTAATATCATGACCGATAAAGATGGCAATCTTGTTTATCTTGCACAAAGCGAATGGTTCTTGAATACCGAACGACAAAATAATCCTGATATCGAATTCCATTTTACTAGCGAATTTAAAACTCAACAAAATTAATTTTACACAAAGCTCTATTTATGAAAAAAAATGTATGTCTATTTATTACGCTACTTACTATTGTAGGATCGGCTTGCACTACTTCAAAACAACGAGATATTCTTGCTGAAAATATTGATACTACGATCAACCCAGCAGACGATTTTTTTGCTTATGCCAATGGCTTTTGGCTGAAACATAATCCCATTCCAGGTGATGAAACCAGTTGGGGTATTGGACAATTAGTGAATGAAGAAATTTATACTAGAAAACTAAAAATCAACAAAGCGGCAGCTGCCAAAAATGGCGCTAAAGGCATTGATCAGCAAATTGGTGATTTTTGGAAAGCAGCCATGGATACCGTAGCTATCGAAAAGCAAAGAGCGGCTCCTTTAAAAGAAGAATTAGCGGCAATTCAAAATGCAAAAGATCTTCCAACCTTATTATTACAAGCTGCAAAAATGCATACCTATGGTGTAGGGGTGTTTTTTGGTGAAGGCGTAAGTCAAGATGCTAAAAATAGTGAACTGATGTCGTATCAACTTTGGCAAGGTGGTTTAGGTTTGCCAAGTAGAGATTATTTCTTCAATACCGATGAAAAATCGCTCAAAATTAAAGCTGCTTATGTGCCATACATCCAAAGTATATTTAAATTAATGGGCTATGAAGAAAGTAAGGCGTTCAAGATGGCAAACGCAATTTTCACTTTTGAAGAAGCATTAGCTAAGAATAGTAGAAAGTTAGAAGCCTTAAGAGATCCGTATGCCAACTATAACAAAATAAGTATTGAGGAATTAAGTAAAAAAACCGATGCCTTAAATTGGAAGCAACTTATTACTACAATTGGTTTGAAAAATGTAGATACCATTATTGTAGGACAGCCTGAGTTTTTAAACGCACTCAATAGCTTATTAAAATCTACCGAGTTGCAAACCTTGAAAGACTATATGAGCTTTCATCTAGTTAATGATTATGCAAGTTATTTAAGTACCGCTTTCGTAAATGCGAAATTTGATTTCTATGGTAAAACTATTCGTGGCGCAAAAGCACAACGTCCAAGATGGAAGCGTGTTTTAGATGCAGAAGAAGGAGCAATGGGGGAAGCATTAGGTCAGTTGTTTGCGAAAGAATATTTCAACGAAACAGCTAAGAAACGTTACGAAGATATGGTTGAGAATGTACGCGATGCCTATAAAGCGAGAATTGAAAAATTAACTTGGATGACAGATAGTACTAAACAAAAAGCGCTCTCTAAATTATCGGCTATAACCAAGAAAGTGGGCTATCCAGAAAAATGGAAAGATTTTTCATCATTAAAAATCGATGCTTCTTCTTTTGCATTAAATATGATGCGCTCTAATGCTTGGTGGAATGCCTATTCGTTGAGCAAATATGGTAAGCCAGTAGATAGAACAGAATGGGATATGACTCCGCAAACATACAATGCATATTACAATCCATCTAACAACGAAATTGTATTGCCAGCTGGTATATTCACTGTGCCTGGTTTTAGAGATGAAGAATTAGATGATGCATTGGTATATGGTTATGCAGCAGCCTCTACTATTGGTCATGAAATAACGCATGGCTTTGATGATGAAGGCCGACAATTTGATGCAAAAGGTAATTTGAAAAATTGGTGGAGCACTGCCGATGAAGAACAATTTACAAAGCGTGCTCAAAATTTAGTTAATCAGTTTAGTAATATGATTGCTGTAGATACCATGCATATTAATGGTAAACAAACCTTAGGTGAAAACTTAGCTGACCTAGGTGGATTACTAATTGGTTTAGACGCTTTCAAATTAACAGCTGCTTACAAAGCAGGAAAAACAATTAGTGGTTATACACCTTTACAACGCTTCTTCTTAGGCTATGCTTTGGGTTGGATGTATAGTTATAGAGACGAGAGTATTGCTTCTCAAATTGTAACCGATGTACATGCCCCTGCAAAGCAACGTGTAAATGGTCCTATGCCAAATATTCCAGAGTTTTATGAAGCATTTAAAGTAACGCCCAAAAATAAATTATACCTAGCGGATTCTTTACGCGTTCAATTATGGTAATATCACTAACAAGATTAAAAAAAGCGCCATTGATTTCAATGGCGCTTTTTTTATTTTAAATCCAACTTGCTTTTAATGCTTCAAATGCCACTTCTTCTTGGTGTAATAAGCAAATACGCGCTATGACTCTTTCTACTACCGCATCTGGACAAGAAGCTCCGGCGCTTATTAAGATGCGTTTTGAGGTGGTGTCAAATTTGCTCTGTAATTGTTCTTTGGTATGAAAATTATAATGTGCTATTTGTAAATGGTCTAATAAACAAAGCTCATCTTTTATATAGTAGGTTGGTATTTTTGTTTCGCATAATTCTACCAAATGTGACGTATTAGAGCTATTGTAGCCACCAATAATAATCGCCATATCTGCTGGGGTTTCTAGCATTGCTTGCACGGCACTTTGATTATCGTTGGTTGCATAACATAACGTGTCTCTAGTATCTGCAAAATGATTTGCAATAGTAGACTCGTTAAGTTGATAATGGGCTATCATTATTTGTTTTAAATATTCGGCGATAGCTTGAGTGTCGCTAGCCAACATCGTTGTTTGATTGACAACACCAATACGTTGTAAGTCCTTGTGTGGATCAAAGCCTTCATTATACTGACCTTTAAAGGTTTCAAAAAACAAACTCAGGTCTTTTTCTCCATTTATAAAAGCACTAAGTGTAATGGCTTCGCTCATATCATTAATAACCAGCGTTGGTGCATGCTCCTTGCTATGCGAGAAAGTAGCTCTTGTTTCTTCGTGTTGGGGTTTGCCATGTACGATAATGGTATAGCCATCTTGACCGATTTTCTCTGCTCTATTCCATACCTTTTCTACAAACGGACAAGTGGTTTCGTATCGTGTAGGCTCTATGCCTTTTTCTTTAAGTAATTGTTCAATCTCAACTGTAGTGCCAAAAGCAGGAATGATTACGATATCAGCTGCTTGAATTTGATCCCAGGGTATTAATTGTTTACCTTTTGTATCCATGATAAATTGAACGCCCGATTGCAATAAGTCAGCATTTACCCCAGGATTGTGAATCATTTCACTCAATAAATAAATACGCTTCGTTGGATTTTCATCAACTGCTTTAAAAGCAATTTCAATTGCATTTTCTACTCCATAACAAAAACCAAAATGACGCGCCAAAGAAATGCTCAACGAACCGATCGCTAAAGAGGTGGGACTTACATCTTTTTTTAGCTTGTCGGCTTGTTTACGTTTATTTTTAATAGCACTCATTAATGCACTTCTAAATTGTAATGGAACATCAAATGATTTCATAGTTAATTAGTTTAACCTTTATACTCTCCCCAAACAGCTCTTAACGCATCAGAAATTTCTCCTAAGGTGCATAGGTTTTCTACTGCCTCAATAACAATGGGCATTAAATTAGTTGTTGATGTAGCCGCCGCTTTTATACTTTCAATGCTGGCAGCAGCTTTAGTAGCATCTCGTTTAGCACGTAGTAAACGTAATTTTTCGCTTTGTTGTTCTCTAATGCTATCATCAATTTTTAAAAGTGGTGTATCATTTATTTCCTTATTGGTAAATTTATTGACACCCACAATTATCTTACTACCATCTTCAATAGCTTTATTGTAAGCATAAGCCGATTTCGCAATTTCTTCTTGAATATAACCTTGCTCTATCGCTTTTACTGCACCACCCATAGCATCTATTTTTGCTATTAATTCATTTGCAGCCGCTTCCATTTCATTGGTCAACTGCTCTACAAAATAAGATCCTGCAAGTGGATCTACCGTTTGGGTAATGCCACTTTCATGCGCTACAATTTGTTGTGTTTTTAAAGCAATGCCTGCCGCTTGTTCCGTAGGTAAAGAAAGAGCTTCGTCAAAACCATTGGTATGTAAAGATTGAGTGCCTCCCAATACGGCTGCCATCGTTTGAATAGCTACGCGTACAATATTATTTTGTGGTTGTTGAGCAGTAAGTGTGCTGCCGCCTGTTTGAGTATGAAAACGAAGCATTTGTGCTTTTGGATCGGTAGCACCTAGTTCTTTACTGATATTTGCCCACATTCTTCTTGCTGCTCTAAATTTTGCAACTTCTTCAAATAGGTTATTATGCGCATTAAAGAAGAAAGATAGGCGTTGCGCAAATACATTAATATCTAAACCTTTTTCTATAGCTGCTTTTAAATAAGCCTTTCCATTAGATAGGGTAAAGGCCAATTCTTGTACAGCATTTGCCCCTGCTTCGCGGATATGATAGCCAGAGATGGAAATCGTATTCCACTTAGGCACTTCTTTGCTGCAATATTCAAAAATATCAGTAATAATACGCATAGATGGCGTAGGAGGGTAGATATAAGTGCCTCTTGCTGCATATTCTTTTAAAATATCATTTTGTATGGTGCCTGATAATTTTTTTACATCAGCACCTTGTCGTTTTGCTAAGCCAATATAAAACGCTAACAAAATAAAACCAGTAGCGTTAATAGTCATGGATGTAGAAATATCTTGCAAGTTGATGCCCTTGAAAAGAATTTCCATATCCTCAATAGAATCAATAGCTACACCCACTTTACCTACTTCACCTTCCGACATGGGATGGTCGGAATCGTATCCAATTTGAGTGGGTAAATCAAAGGCTACGGAAAGCCCCATGACACCTTGATTTAATAAAAAATGATAGCGTTCATTTGATGCTTCTGCCGTACTAAAGCCTGCATATTGTCGCATGGTCCACAAACGCTCTCTATACATTTCTTCGTGCACGCCTCTAGTGAAAGGGAAGCTTCCTGGATGTTCTATCATAGCCACG
This sequence comes from uncultured Bacteroidota bacterium, assembly GCA_903912405.1. Lineage (GTDB taxonomy): Bacteria > Bacteroidota > Bacteroidia > Chitinophagales > Chitinophagaceae > CAIWHF01. The sequence goes on from CAIWHF010000123.1 coordinate 39,824, forward strand.
GGCGCTGTATAGCATGCTTTAATTTCTATATCAGCATCGGTGGTAAATTTCTTTTTAGTACTCATAATTTGCTATTCTTCGGGCTTTAAATTCCTTGTGTCAATAAACTCTTTGCTTCTGCTTGTATAGCTTGCATAGCTGTTTCTGAAGGCGTTTCTGATTCGGTAGTAATTAGATAATTCACAATTTGTTGATGCAAGATGCTTGCTGGTTCGCTTGGGTTTATTGTGCTGGAAATATGTTTGATCATATTAATTTCTTGCTCTTTAAAAATACGAATCAATTGCCAAGTGCTTGCCGTAACATAAATTTGTTGTGATAAATTATGTTCAAATTCTGCATTGATCGTAATGACCAAGGCCTGTTGCAATTCTTGAACGGTCATGCCACTGGTATACACTCTCGGAATTAATTGGCGAGGGTGTGTGCGCTCTATCAACATAGCTAAGCGTTCGTATGCCTGTAGTCGCATACGGAAAGCCGTATCATGATTAGACTGGAGGAGTGCTATGCGTTTTGCTGCCGTTTCTTTATCGTTGAATTTACTAACGATAAGATATACGATGAGCAACGAAATAAGCGTTGGAATAGTAAAATATAAAAGGTCAATGGCTGTATGCATAAATGGTTCATTTAATAATTCAGCAAAATAACCTATTTTTTGTGTAATAATTTAATCTTATACCGAATATGTTGAGGCCAAGCTTAAAGTTGAGGCCAAGATTAAAGCTGAGGTTAAGGTACATTTGTTCTTGTTTAATTAACCTCCTTAACCTCATCTCATGCTCAATCTTATTTCTTCAATAGCTTCATTATTATGCCAAAAGCACCTCTAATAAAACTAGCACTCGTTACCGCTTTTATTACCGATTTACTCATCCCACTGTCTGCTTTAGCGGTAGTTTTTTTATCTTCATCGCTATTTTTTGTTTGTACAGTCGTAGCTTCTTCTGCTTCACTTATTCGCTTTGCAAGAAGTTCAAAAGCACTTTCTCTATCTATGCTTTCTGCATATTTTTTTACCAATTTAGAGGATGCATTAATCGAAACAATCTCTTCCGGACTCAAAATGTCCATTCTGCTTTCTGGAGCTCTAAGCATTGTTGCGGCTAATGGGGTAGGTGTGCCCTTTTCACTTAAGGCAGTAACAAATGCTTCGCCTATCCCAAGGCTAGTCAACACTTCATCTGTTTTATAGAAGTCAGAACTCGGATAGTTGTCTGCAGTTTGTTTTATCGCTTGTCGGTCATTGGCTGTAAAGGCTCTTAAGGCATGCTGCACTTTTAAGCCTAATTGTGCTAAGATACCAGCAGGTACATCCATTGGATTTTGGGTGATAAAGTAAATGCCAATGCCTTTCGATCGGATCAATTTTACGATGGTCTCTATTTGTTCTAAAAGCGCTTTACTAGCTTCTTTAAAAATTAAATGTGCTTCATCAATGAAAATTATAAGCTCTGGTTGCTCTGCATCTCCTTTTTCTGGCATGCTATAATAAATTTCAGCTAATAAGCTGAGCATAAATGTGGAGAATAGTTTGGGCTTATCTTGAATATCTGTAAGTCGTAAAATGTTGATATAACCTTTACCTTGCTCATCAATGCGCATTAAGTCATGAACATCAAAAGAGGTTTCTCCAAAAAATACATCGCCCCCTTGTTGTTCTAGTTCAATAATTTTCCTCAAAATGGTGCCCGTTGTGGCGGTAGAAATTTTACCATAGGTAGCCTCAATTTCAGCTTTGCCTTCTGCGGTTATATAATGGATCATTTTTTTGATGTCTTTCAAATCTAATAAAGGCATTTTCTGATCATCGCAAAATTTAAAAATGATAGAAACAACTCCTGATTGGGTGTCATTTAAATCTAGTATTCTTGAAAACAATACAGGTCCAAATTCAGATATTGTAGCTCGCAAACGCACGCCTTCTTGCTCCGACAGGGTCAGCAACTCAACAGGGTAGGCTTTGGGCTCAAATGGGATATTGATTTTTGTATGTCGCTCTGTGATAAACGATTTTTCTTCACCCTTCATAGCGATACCGGAAAAGTCGCCTTTTATATCCATCATTAATACGGGTATGCCAAAACCAGACAACTGCTCCGATAATACTTGAATGGTTTTTGTTTTCCCTGTTCCGGTTGCACCTGCAATAAGACCGTGTCTATTCAATGTTTTTAAAGGTACAGCAACTGCTGCATCACTAATGGCTTTACCGTTGAGCATGGCTACGCCTAAAACTAAACTTTTACCTTTGCTGGTATAACCTTCTTTAATAGTACTAATAAATTGTTCTTGTTGGCTCATAAGGATTATTTTTTAATGATTAATAACGACAGATATTTAATAAAAGACTTGGTGGCTAAATGCTGTATTGATGGCAACGTTTTTAAAACTTATCAACGGAATTGTTCAATTATTTCATAATAACGAGTTCTAATTTTGTAAAACTACTATTTTTTGTAAATACATTCCTAGCAATTGTATTAATTAGTCTGAAGTAATTTTGATTTGTATTTATTTTAACAATATCATAAAACACAGCTTTATGATATTATTAAAATAGCCGTACATTTGCTATCATTTTGTGAAAAGGCTATAGGCTTGTGTATAGATGTTGAATTGCAAGTGGTTTTCCAGTTACAATTCAAGTTAGGCAAAAAAGTAAATTTCCTGATTTCATAAGTTATACCCTTGGGTGTTATTAATTATTTTAAGATTTTAAGTTCATGACAACATTAAAAATTGCTATTCAAAAATCAGGTCGACTCAGCGAAAAATCAATTCAACTTCTTAAAGAGTGTGGAATAAAAATTGCAAATAGCGATCGTAAATTAAAAGCGGCAGCCGCTAATTTTCCTGTAGAAATTTTATTCCTGCGAGATGATGATATACCTCAATATGTAGAGCAAGGTGTAGCCGATATCGGTATACTCGGTGAAAATGAAGTTTGGGAAAAAGATAAAAAAGTAGCTGTGATCCAACACTTAGGTTTTGCCCAGTGCAAGCTTTCTTTAGCTATACCTAAAGATGAGCAATATGAAGGTTTGCATTACTTTGTAAATAAAAAAATTGCTACTAGTTATCCTAAGATTTTACAGCGTTTTTTTAAAGAAAAAAACATTGCCGTTACCGTAGAAGAAATAGGAGGGAGTGTTGAAATTGCAACGGGCATTGGTTTAGCAGATGCCATTTTTGATATTGTAAGTACCGGAAGCACCTTGCTTATGAATGGTCTTAAAGAAGTAGAAGTAATTTTTAAAAGTGAGGCCGTGCTTATTGCTAATCAAAATTTAATGGCTGATAAACAGGTTATTTTAGATCAGTTGCTTTTTAGAATTCAATCGGTAAAACAAGCAGCTGAGCATAAGTACATCCTACTTAATGCGCCCAATGATGCTATTCAGAAAATAACCGCTGTATTGCCTGGAATGAAATCGCCCACTATATTGCCTTTAGTAGAAGAGGGTTGGAGTAGCCTACATTCGGTTATAAAAGAAGATCAGTTTTGGGAAATCATTGGTCAAATAAAACAATTAGGGGCACAAGGAATTTTAGTTGTACCCATCGAAAAAATGATACTTTAAATTGTAAAACGTTACTATTCATGCAAAGGATTTCTTATCCCAAAAAAGAACAATGGGCGTCTTTATCCCAACGGCCAATTGTTGAACAAGCACATTTACTTCAAATTGTAGATCAAATATTTTCTGAAGTAAAAACACATGGAGATACTGCCATTCATAAATACACCAAAAAGTATGATAAGGTGGAATTGGATTCTTTTATAGTTGGTGCTGCCGAGCTTAAAATAGCTGAAAAAATGCTTACTAAAGAATTGCAAGCAGCCATCAAGCTTGCTAAAAAAAATATTGAAAAATTTCATTTGGCACAGCAAGATAAAAACTTAATGATAGAAACATCGAAAGGTGTTATGTGTTGGAGAGAAAGTAGGGCTATAGAAAATGTAGGTATTTATATTCCTGGAGGTACCGCACCGCTGTTTTCAACCGTTTTAATGTTGGGTGTGCCTGCTGTTATAGCGGGTTGTAAGGAAATTGTATTATGCACTCCACCGGATAGGAAAGGGACTATTCACCCAGCAATTTTATATACGGCACATTTATTAGGCATACAAAGGGTTGTAGCTGTTGGCGGCATTCAAGCAATTGCAGCTATGACATATGGCACCGCTACTATACCTAAAGTAGATAAACTTTTTGGACCTGGGAATCAATTTGTAACTGCAGCTAAACAAAGAGCTTTTAAAAATGGGGTAGCTATCGATATGCCGGCGGGGCCAAGTGAAGTTTTAATCATTGCCGACGATACAGCTATACCGGCCTATGTGGCTGCCGATTTGCTTTCGCAAGCAGAGCATGGCGTAGATAGTCAAGTTGTTGTGCTTTCTACCAGTGAAAAAATGCTTAATGATGTTGACAAAGCCATAAAGGAACAAATTCGTTTATTGCCTAGGCAAACAATTGCAGCGGCAGCTTTAAAAAATAGTTTGTCGATTGTGTTTCATTCAATCGAAGAATGTATTGAATTTAGTAATTACTATGCGCCCGAACATCTTATTTTAGCCATTGATGACTATCATTCCTTTACACATTTAGTGCAGCACGCAGGCTCTGTATTTTTAGGTCATTATAGTTGCGAAAGTGCTGGTGATTATGCTAGTGGGCCCAATCATACCTTACCTACCAATGGATTTGCACGGAGCTACAGTGGGGTTTCTCTCGATAGTTTTATTAAGAAACTAACCTTTCAAGAGCTTAGTAAAACGGGCTTACAAGAAATTGGTCCAAGTATTGAATTAATGGCTGAGGCAGAACAATTGTTTGCGCATAAAAATGCCGTATCTATTAGATTGAAAAATATTAAGTAAGTCATGGTCGAATTAGAAAAATTAGTTAGAATAAATATTATCGCACTGAAGCCATATAGCTCGGCTCGTGACGATTTTAGTGGAGAAGCCGGTATCTTTTTAGATGCCAATGAAAATCCATTTGGTGATTTAAATAGATATCCAGATCCACATCAACAGACGCTAAAAGATAAATTGAAAGACTTGAAAAAATTGTCTGCAAAACAAATTTTTATTGGCAATGGAAGTGATGAAGTTATCGATTTGCTCATAAGAATATTTTGTAATCCTAGTTTGGATAAAGTTATTATTTGCCCACCTACCTATGGTATGTACGAGGTTGCAGCTAACATAAATGATATTATAGTTTTGAGCGTACCATTAACAAGTGCTTTTCAATTAGACATAGAGGGATTGCAAAATGTCATTAGTCAATCTGCAGTAAATACCATCAAAATATTCTTTTTATGTTCTCCCAATAATCCTACAGGTAATAGCATAGATGATATAGATTGGGTACTCACACATTTTAATGGAATAGTAGTAGTTGATGAAGCTTATATAGATTTTAGCGAACGATCATCGTTCATTGAAAAATTGGCACTTTATCCCAATCTAGTTGTTGTACAGACATTCAGTAAAGCTTGGGGATTGGCAGCTGCGAGAATTGGCGTAGCTTATGCATCCGAGGCTATTATTGCGTTAATGCAAAAAATTAAACCACCCTATAATGTTAGTGGTTTAAATCAGGAAGCTGCATTAAAAGCACTAGATAATGAACATGTTGTTGAACATCAAAAAGCACATATATTAGAACAACGCACTTATTTAGAAACATCATTAAGTCAATTGCCCCTTGTTAAAAGAGTATATCCTTCGGATGCTAATTTTATTTTAATAGAAGTTGAAGATGCAGATTTATTGTATGCCCATTTAGTACTTAAGAAAATTGTTGTGCGTAATCGAAATGCAGTTATTAAAAATTGCCTTAGAATTACCATAGGTACATTTGTAGAAAATAAATATTTAATAGAAGTATTAAAACGTTATATCCCATGAAAAAAGTATTGTTTTTAGATAGAGATGGCACTTTAGTTATAGAGCCGCCTTTAGATTTTCAATTGGATAGTTTAGAGAAATTAGAATTTTACCCTGGCGTTTTTCAAAATTTGGCGCGTATAGCAAACGAATTAGATTTTCATCTTGTGATGGTTACTAATCAAGACGGCTTGGGCACTGCGCTATTTCCAGAAGAAAACTTTTGGCCTGCACATAATAAAATGTTAGAAGCATTTAAAAATGAGGGCATAAATTTTGATGAGGTATTAATAGATAAATCTTTTCCTAATGAGCAATTACCAACGCGTAAACCAGGTATTGCTATGTTGACACATTATATAAAAGGCGATTATGATTTAAAAAATTCCTTTGTTATAGGCGATCGTTTAACCGATGTGCAATTGGCAAACAATTTAAATTGTAATGCCATTTTTATTGGAGATCATTGCGAGTTGCCTACAGCGTTAACTACTAGATCATGGAATGTGATTTACAGATTTTTTAAAATGCTGCCCCGTATATCAAGGATTGAAAGAATTACTTCTGAAACCCAAATTCTCATCGAGCTCAATTTAGATGGTAATGGGCAAGCAGACATCGATACGGGTATTGGTTTCTTCGATCATATGTTATCACAAATAGCTAAGCATGCTCAATTAGATCTACTTATTCAAGTGTCAGGAGATTTGCATATTGATGAGCATCATACTATTGAAGATGTGGCAATAGCTTTAGGCAATGCTTTTTTAGAGGCTTTGGGTTCTAAAAAAGGAATTGAGCGTTACGGATTTTTGTTGCCAATGGATGATTGCCTTGCGCAGGTAGCCATTGATTTTGGAGGTAGGCCTTGGTTGCTATGGGATGCAGTATTCAAAAGAGAGTTTATAGGAGAGATGCCAACAGAAATGTTTATGCATTTTTTCAAATCATTTTCAGATAGTGCAAAATGTAATTTAAATATTAAAGCGGATGGAGAAAATGAACATCATAAAATAGAAGCTATTTTCAAGGCTTTTGCAAAAGCGATTCGAATGGCCATTGCTAAAACAGATCATTTTTCAATCCCAAGTACAAAAGGAGTTTTATGATTGCTATTTTAAAATACAATGCTGGGAATAGCGCCTCTGTAAAAAATGCAGTAGAGCGCTTGGGGTTTTCTTGTTCAATAACAAATGATCATGATGCTTTAAAAAATGCTTCTAAAGTAATTTTTCCTGGAGTTGGTTCAGCAAACACAGCAATGTCATTCTTGAAAGGAAAAGGTTTAGATCAAGTTATTGTTGCGCTTAAACAACCTGTCTTAGGAATTTGCTTAGGTCAGCAATTATTATGTACTTATTCAGATGAAGGAGATACAGATTGCTTGGGTGTTTTTAATACACAAGTTAAGAAATTTCCTCCCAATGACCGAGTGCCACATATGGGATGGAATACAGTTACAATTAAGGATTCGCATCCTCTTTTTGAAAATGTTTCAGCGTTAGAGGATGTTTATTTTGTGCATAGCTATTATTGTGAGTTAAGTAACTATACCATTGCAAGCTGCGAATATATAACCACGTTTAGCGCAGCTATGCAAAAAGATAATTTTTATGCTACACAATTTCACCCTGAAAAATCTGCAAGTGTAGGTGAAAAAATACTAAACAATTTTTTACAGTTATGAGAATAATACCAGCCATAGATATTTTAAACTCAAAGTGTGTTCGTTTATCAAAAGGCGATTATGCTTCGCAAAAAATATATAGTCATAATCCCTTAGAAGTAGCAAAAGAATTCGAATCGCATGGCATACAATATCTACATTTAGTAGATTTAGATGGGGCTAAATCTAAGCATATTGTCAATTTTAAAATCTTAGAATCAATAGCGCAACATACAGCTTTGAAAATAGATTTTGGTGGGGGTATAAAAAGTGCAGAAGATGTTAAAATGGCTTTTGATAGTGGGGCATCACAAATTACAATTGGTAGCGTTGCGGTAGATAAACCTGTTCTTTTTTTAGAATGGCTCCAAAAATACGGACCCGATAAAATTATTCTTGGTGCTGATGCGCATAATAGAAAAATTGCTACTCATGGTTGGATGCAAGTTGCGGATATGGATATTGTAGACTTTATACATTATTTCGAGAAAGAAGGTGTTCGGTATGTTGTTTGTACCGACATAGAGAAAGATGGAATGCTCAATGGTCCTGCATTGAATTTGTATAAAGAGCTTATTGCAAAGACTAAGATTCAATTAATAGCTAGTGGGGGCGTGTCTTCGCTGCAAGATTTATATGATTTAAAAGCGATTACTTGCCATGGAGCCATTATTGGTAAAGCCATATATGAAGGTGCTATTAGCTTACAAGAACTTAGTAAATTATGCTAAAAAAAAGAATTATTCCGTGTTTAGATATTAAAGATGGAAGAACGGTAAAGGGTATCAAATTTTTAGACATACAGGATGCTGGCGATCCTGTTGTGTTAGCTAAACGGTATGTTCAAGAAGGTGCCGATGAGTTAGTTTTTTTAGATATAACTGCTACACAAGAAAAAAGAAAAACATGGGTAGCCTTAGTAGCGCGAATCGCAAAAGAAATTAATATTCCATTCACCGTAGGTGGCGGTATCAATTCGGTAGAAGATGCAAAAAGATTGATAGATGCGGGAGCAGATAAAATAAGTATTAATTCTGCCGCCATAAAAAATCCTTCTTTAATCTCCGAATTGGCGATAGAATTAGGAAGTCAATGTGTTGTAGTGGCAATTGATATAAAAATGGAAAATGAAGAATGGTTTGTTTTTATTAGCGGTGGTCAAATAGCAACAGGTATTAAAGCACTAGAATGGGCCAAGCAAGCGGCATTTTTAGGTGCTGGAGAATTGCTTATCACCTCTATGAATAATGATGGAACCAAAAATGGATTTGCACTTCCTATTTTAGATGCAATTAGTAAATCAGTTCCAATTCCTGTAATTGCATCGGGAGGAGCTGGAACGCAAGAGCATTTTAAAGATCTATTTGCTCAAACACAAGTTAGCGCTGCATTAGCAGCAAGTGTATTTCATTTTTCCGAAATCTCCATACCAGTTTTAAAAAACTATTTAAAAACCCAACATATCCCAATTCGATGAATATCAAATATGATCCTCAAACTGGCTTAATACCCGTTATTATACAAGATAGCAGTACCTTGCAAGTACTTATGCTTGGTTATATGAATGCTGCTGCATTTCAGAAAACGCAGGAGGAAAAAAGGGTAACCTTTTTTAGTAGAAGCAAAAATCGATTATGGACGAAAGGAGAAAGCTCGGGTCATTATTTAATGGTGAGTAGTATTGATCTAGATTGTGATCAAGATACCTTATTAATAAAAGCTACGGCTATGGGGCCAACTTGTCATACTGGAAAAAGTTCTTGCTTCGGAGAAGATGCAATTCCAAGAGGGTTTTTATATGTGCTTCAAAATATCATAGCTAATAGAATAGATAATAACGAGCAAAATTCTTACACCAATAATTTATATAATCGGGGTATCAACAAAGTGGCTCAAAAAGTGGGTGAAGAAGCTGTCGAATTGATTATTGAAGCAAAAGATAACAATGCAAATCTATTTAAAAATGAAGC
>CAIWHF010000124.1 GCA_903912405.1 uncultured Bacteroidota bacterium
AAAACTAATTGATGCTAATACAAAAGCGTTGTATTTAGAAACAATCGGCAATCCTGCGTTTAATGTTCCTGACTTTGATAAAATTGCCCAACTTGCAAAAAAATACGACTTACCATTGGTCGTTGATAATACCTTTGGCGCAGCAGGATATTTATTTCGTCCTATTGATCATGGTGCCAATATTGTTGTAGCCTCTGCTACTAAATGGATTGGAGGGCATGGCACTAGTGTGGGTGGGGTGATTGTAGATGCAGGAAACTACAATTGGGGAAATGGAAAATTTAAACAATTCTCAGAGCCATCAGAAGGTTACCACGGTTTAGTGTTCAACGATGTGTTTGGAGAGAAGGGGCCATTCGGCAACATTGCTTTTATTGTTAGAGCAAGGGTTGAAGGATTAAGAGATTTTGGCCCCGTACTATCACCGTTTAACGCTTTTCAATTAATTACAGGTATAGAAACACTTTCCTTGCGTGTACAACGACACGTTGAAAATGCACTAGCTCTATCTAAGTGGTTAGAAAAACAAGCTGAAGTTGAGTATGTCAATTATCCGGGATTAGAAAGTTCAAAATACAACACCTTAGCAAAAAAATATTTAAAAAATGGCTTTGGTGGCGTGCTTTCTTTTAAACTAAAAGGCGGTAAAGCATCGGCTGATTTTTTAGTAAACAACTTAACGTTAATTAGCCATCTAGCAAATGTGGGAGATGCTAAAACACTTATCATTCATCCGGCAACTACCACACATGAACAACTCGGTGCAAGCGAACAAATAAGTGCAGGGGTAGAACCAGGGTTACTGCGTGTATCAGTAGGCATTGAACATATTGAAGACATTAAAAATGACTTTACATCTGCTTTCGAAAAACTATCGCAGGTTACCAAACAAGAACTGGAACTTTTGGAAAACTAAATTTTAAACATAACTCGCGTGTAATAGCTAATTAATAGCTATTACACGCATTTATAAAAAAAACAATGAGTCTATTCGTATTTAATTATCCTAGCAAATTTATTTTGGAGAGCGACGCCATTCTACCAGAAATAGAAATTGCATACCACACCTTTGGCGAATTAAATGCTGACAAGAGCAATGTAATTTGGGTGTGCCATGCACTTACAGCTAATAGCAATGTGTTTGACTGGTGGGACGGATTATTTGGTGAGAGTAGTTTATATAATCCAACTGATTACTTTATTGTATGCGCCAATAATTTAGGTTCTTGCTATGGCACAACAGGCCCTTTAAGCATTAACAAAAAAACAAACAAACCGTGGTTTGATTATTTTCCGCAGATAACTATTAAAGACATGGTTGCATCATTTGAACTCTTGCGAAAGCATTTAGGAATTAGCAAACTACACACACTCATTGGTGGTTCGCAAGGTGGGCAAATTGCTATGGAGTGGGCCTTGACAAACAATAGCGTAACAGAAAACCTAATTTTAATAGCCACAAATGCGCAGCATTCTCCATGGGGCATTGCCTTTAATGAGTCACAACGCTTGACTATTAAAGCAGATATAACATACTTTTCAAATATCGCAGACGCAGCAAAAAAAGGTTTATCGGCGGCAAGAAGCATAGCGCTATTGAGCTATCGTGGTTATTCAACTTATTGTGAAACCCAACGCGACGATGATTATACCAAAACAACCAATTATGCTGCAGCTTCCTACCAAAGGTATCAGGGAGAAAAATTAGTAAAACGCTTTAATGCTTATTCATATGTTAGATTATTAGATGCAATGGATAGCCACAACGTTGCCAGAAACAGGGCTGAATCAACTGAACAAGCCCTGAAACAAATTCAGGCTAAAACATTGGTAATAGGATTAAAAACTGATATTTTATTTCCTTTAAGCGAGCAACAGCATTTAGCTAAATACATTAATGGCAGCAGTTATTTCGAAATAGATTCCGCCTACGGACACGATGGATTTTTGATTGAAACAAAAAAATTAACACAGGTTATAAATAATTATTACAGCATACAAAAACTAAAAAAACAATAAAACTTAATTTACAAACCAACAACTAAGCTTTAAGAATAAAGAAATGGCACAAAAATTAAAAATAGGATTATTCGGATTTGGCTGTGTAGGTCAAGGATTGCATTATGTATTAAATAACAGCACCGGCTTTAAAGCAGATATTATAAAAATTGCGGTAAAAAACAAATATAAAGAACGCTCTGTTTCAAAAGACTTAATTACGTTTGATAAATGGGACATACTTAATAACCCCGAAATTAATGTAATAGTTGAATTAATTGACGATGCCGATGAAGCATTTAACATTGTATGCGAAGCATTAAAAAAAGGCAAGCAAGTGGTAACAGCTAATAAAAAAATGTTGGCACTTCATTTAGAAGAATTAGTGGCATTGCAAGAAAAACACAATGTATCTCTTTTGTATGAAGCGTCTGCCGGTGGAAGTATTCCAATTATAAGGACACTGGAAGAATATTTTGATAACGAAGAGTTAGAAAAAGTAACGGGCATTTTTAATGGTACTTCCAATTACATTCTCACAAAAACCATTAACGAAAAAATATCGTATCCACTTGCTTTACAACAAGCGCAAGATAAGGGCTTTGCCGAAACCGATCCAATAAATGATGTGGAAGGCTATGACCCTAAGTTCAAAGCGGTTATCATTGCGCTACATGCGTTTGGCTTAATCATTAAATCAGACGATGTGTTAAACATTGGTATTACTACACTTAGTGAAAACGATATAAATTATGCATGTGAAAAAGGATATAAAATTAAACTAACGCCTGTTATTCAACACTTAGAAAATAATAAAGTAGCCGCATTAGTATTACCAAGTTTTGTAAAAGAAAACAATCAATTATTTAATGTTGAAAACGAATTTAACGGTGTTATTGTTGAAGGTAAATTTTCGGGCGAACAGTTTTTGCAGGGGAAAGGAGCCGGAAGCCATCCAACAGGAGCCGCAGTATTGTCTGATATATCGGCCTTATCACATGGCTATAAATACGAGTATAAAAAACATACTCAAAATCACGCCACTGGTCATACCAATGACGTGATTGTAAATGTCTATTTACGATACAACAAAGAAGCCGATTTGAAAAAAATAATCTTTAGCGAAATTTCAGAAAAATACACTAGTAACGCTTACAACTATATCATTGGGAAAATAAATCTTCAATCCCTATTAGAAAACAGAGATTATGTAATCAAAAACAATTTATTTGTATCCTTGGTAAACAACACCATTGCCCTGAGCCAAGAAAAAAA
>CAIWHF010000125.1 GCA_903912405.1 uncultured Bacteroidota bacterium
AATTTTAAAAAATTAAATGTTCGTTGTTTTGCCAAAGATTAAAATATCTTTGAACTAAATATTTATACATGAGACTTATTTTGTGTTTTTTTTTACTTTTAAATAGTGTGTTTCTTTTTGCAAACAACAAAAAAGATACGCTAGTAAAAGAAAATCCGTTGATAAAGATTTATAATTCAACTAATCTAAAAAAACCAATTCCTTTTAATCGACAACTCTTCCATGATCGTATAGATAAAGAGCAAGATAGAGTAGATATGTTGGATGGTGAAGATGATGAAAAGGTTTCCTTAGCAAATGAAAAAATGGGGGACTCTCTAACAATTTGCATTTTACAACATGTAGATCAAATGCAAACCATGATAGAGAATTTGCCTTTCGATAATGTTACACCACAAGAAGAAAATCAAATTCGCATAAAATATCTAACTGTATTATGGAATTCTATGCGTCGCATCAATAATTATACGGATGCTACCGTAGCAAAGATCTACCAAGATGTCGATTTGACAAAAAAGGCACTTATAGCTCGTTATGAGAATAAGATTCCTGAATTTGTAAAAGTACATACCGACTTTAATTTATATAATCAGATAGACCTTTTAGATGGATTTAATGAAGAGAAACGCTATCTAGTTAAAGTATTAGCAGATCAAGATCCTATGCGTATGTACAGACACATAGGTGAATTAAACGATGATGTTATTACTAATCAGATAATTGAAAAGGTAGTTGTTGTAGCACCTAACGAAATTTTTAATTATTACAGTTCTTCTAATACCATTTATAAAAGTAAGATTTTAAAATCACCCAATCTTTATGTAAAAACAATTATTAGAATAGTAAATGAATCTAAAATTCCATTAAAGGCTATGCCATTTTTAAATGATATAGCTGCTAATAAAATAACCATTGAAAAAGTAGATGAAATTACATCCAATCCAGACTTGTATTTCAAGAATTTAGTTCATTTAAAAATAAGTCAACAGCAAGACACAACAGATACTTACACCAACGAATTAAGCTATAGAGCATTAGCATATGTGCGTACAATGAATGAATTGCATGAAGCTAAAGATGCGGAACGTTTTAAATGTATAGACATTATGTCGCCTCAAGATTTATACTTTATAATGTTGTATGGTCAAGATGAAATTTATACTAGTAGTTTTATTGGGTCTTTTAAAAGAATTCTTGCTAGAATGGATACAACGGTAAGTGGCGATTCTTTATTAGCATCATTGCACTATCAATATTTTAGAACTTTTATTAGAATGTGTGCAGGGTATAATACGCTCAATGAATTTTTAGCAACCATGCAAGCACCTAAACGTATTAACTTATTAACAGATTTCGTTTCTAATTTAGAAGCGGGAAAAGCAGATGATTTGGAAGGTGCCGTAAATGTAGCTGATGCCTTTGGTAGTATTAGCGATTCTACTTTGTCAAAGTTTTTACGTAATCAAGTAAAAGAAAATTATGAGAGATGTTATACCATTAGAAATAAAAAGGGTTTATACATCTATGCTATTCTAGCTGCTTTATTTGATGGATTGAATAATCCAAAAGCGAATATTGGAAAGTTATTAGGTTTGCCACCTGTATACTTTATGCCTTATGCAGATATGGTAAATGATTCAGGTAAAGTTGTAGAACATTTCTTCTTTTATGGTGACGAAGATGGGAAAGCTTCTTATGTCTCTTTCTTAAATAATTTTAAAGATGCAGCTAAATGGCAAATACAAATCAATAAATATTGGGTTCAGATCAATTCAAAATCAGGGAAACCTATAGAAATTTATGCCAACCTTCCATTAAGTGAGCCTGAGGATGAAACAGCTCAAAAAGCACTTGTTGCCTATTTAAAAGATAGATCTATTGCTGTAACAATGCTCGTACATAGAGGGCATAGTTATCATTTGCCTACTACAATAGAACAATTAAATAATAAAACTAAGATCGTGATGCTAGGATCCTGTGGAGGGTATCATAATTTAGCAACTGTTTTGAAAATGTCTCCCGATGCGCATTTAATCTCTACAAAGCAAACCGGTTCTAAAGATGTTAATGAGCCTATTTTAAAAGAAAT
>CAIWHF010000126.1 GCA_903912405.1 uncultured Bacteroidota bacterium
GTTTTATCATTTAAACTTTGCTGTTGTTGCTTAATCTTATTTTCAGACTCGGCAATTTTTTGTACGCGTTGGTTAGCTTCTTTTTCTTGTTCTGTTTTTAATTGCAAGAAATGCTCTTTAGCTTCCAATAATTTTTTTTCTTTTAGCGTTTCCGCTATTGTTTTAGCATTTTCGATAGTTTTAGCAGCTTGCTCTTCAGCATCTTTTACCAGCTGTTGTGTATTTTTAGCAAATAATTGTTTCCCCAAAAATATGCCTATCAAAATAGCTGCCACTGCAACAATGGCAACAATAATAGTAGTATCCATGTATTCTTCTTTTTATATATTTAAAATATTACAATAAGTACCTAATGTTAAGTGCTTATTATATTCATAATCAAGATGCAAGATACTAAAAGATTTTGTTTAATGGAAGTAAAATAGCAACCCAATTGAACAATCCTTATGAAATAACTAATTACCAATGAATTATTTAGCCTTGCTATTGAACTAATCATGATTTAATAGTATTTTCGCTTGTTCAATTTATTTTCTAAAGTGCTAGTACTTTCTTACGCTTATTGTAATGTGCCTGTTATGCCGCTCCGTTCCGAGCCGTCGCATAGGGCTGAGCAAACCAGTCAAGTACTTTTTGGCGAGAATGTAGAAATTCTTGAATTAGCCCCAAACGAATGGGCTAAAATCAAAATTGCCTTTGATGAATATATTGGGTACTGCAAAATTTCTCAATTGCAAACCATTGCCTTAAAAGAATACAATAAAGAAAGCAAATACATAGCAAGCAGCAACAATGATGTAGTCCATTTTGACGAAGGGCAAATGTGGCTACCTATGGGTGCGGAATTGAGAGGTATGAACGGTGTTAGCCTTCCGTATATGGGAAAAATTGGGAAATATAAAGGTCGTAAAGAACTGTTTCACCAATTACAGCCTACTTGTGAAAACATACTAAAAGTAGCGCAATTATATTTACATGCTCCCTACCAATGGGGCGGCAAAACCATAGCTGGTATAGATTGTTCTGGTTTTTCTCAACTCGTTTTTAAACTTAATGGCATTCGCATACAACGCGATGCTTATCAGCAAGCTCAACAAGGCACTACCGTTGATTTTTTACAAAATGCCAAAGCAGGGGATTTAGCCTTCTTTGATAATGCAGATGAAAAAATAACCCATGTGGGCATACTCTTAAATGCCAACACCATCATGCATGCAACCGAAACAAGTGGTAAAGTGGTAATAGATCGTATAGATAACGAAGGCATTATTAGTGTAAGCCTTAAAAAACGCACCCATCAATTACGCTTTGTGAAAAGGTATTTTTAAGGTATTGAAGTTCTAATAACTCACACCTTTGTAAAAAACTCTATTGACATTAGCTGCAAACTGATATACCAAAACGTCATAATTCAATTTATAACTTTCCACATTATTAGCTACTTCATAAACGGTGCCTTCTGTAACCAATTTTAGATTCCCCATTTGATTAACATAAGCCAAAGAATGATAATGCGCTTGAAGTGTAAGCGGATATTGGTTTTCCAATGGAATAAAATTGCCTTTATAAAAAACCTTAAAGTAATTGGCATTATCCTTGAACGCCACCATATGATCGGCAACTGTATAGTTTGGATTAAAATAGCCCACATTTAAAATCTTTCCATCATAGAAAATTTTAAAATAGCCATCACTTGTTTCAAATGCCACCAAATCATCGCCCACGCTATACGATGTAGCAGGATAACTATCTAATTGATACGTAGTGCCTTTATAAAACACTTTAAATTGTTTATTAATGTCGGTATAGGCCACAATGTCCCTCCCCACGGCAAAGTCTTGCACTAGATAATCTTCTTGCTCAATAATCTGTCCATGATAAAACAATCGAAACTGATTGGCATAGTTTAAATACGCTACCATATTGTCCGATACTTTAACCGCTTCAATGGCTGTACCAGCTAAAAAATTCTCAATGGGATAAACCGTTCCGTTATAATAAGCCTTGTATTCATTACGAACACCATCTAAGAAAAGCAAAACACTATCGCCTAAAAAATATTCAGTACAAAGGCCTGTAAGATTTTTTATTTTACCATTATCAAATACATTGAGCGATTTAGAATTTAAGTAACTAACTAAATAATCACTAGCCCTAAATTCGTTGCCAAATACAAAAGGGATGGTTTGAAAAGCGTTATTGTAATATATTTTAAAATTGCGGGAATTATCTAAATACGGCATGGCAACACGACCCACTTTATAATCGATCGGAATTAGGTTATCTACTTTTTTCAAGAGGCCATTATCCCAAAGCATCATTTGATTCTGGAAATTTTGAAAAATAGCTATAGGTTGCGCTTGCATGGAAGCGAAAGAGACAAGAAGCAAACAACTAAAGAATAACTTTTTTAGCATACGGCAAGTTAGGTAAAAAAAATAAAGCCAGTAGTAGGCTACTGGCTTTATTTATAAGAATTATTTTATTTTTTCTTTTTAGGTGTGAAAATAGCAATCATTCTTCTACCTTCCATTTTAGGCATAGATTCTAAAGAGCCAATTTCTGCTAATCGTTCAGCAAATTTCAATAATAATAATTCACCTCGCTCTTGGAACATGATAGCACGACCTTTAAACTGCACATAGCATTTTACTTTGTCGCCATCTAACAAGAACTTTTCAGCATGTTTAGATTTGAAATCAAAATCATGCTCATCGGTATTCGGTGTAAAGCGAATTTCTTTTACTTCCGATTGTTTTGATTTTGCTTTTTGTTCTTTATCTTTTTTCTTTTTCTCGTACAAGAATTTTTTGTACTCAATCACTCTACAAACCGGAGGCACAGCATTAGGAGATACTTCTACTAAATCTACACCCAACTCTACTGCAAAGGCTAAAGCTTGTTGCAAAGAATAAACAGCTGGCTCAATGCCTTCGCCAATAAGACGCACTTCTGTTGCGGTAATTTCGTTGTTTAAACGATGTTCATTTTGAGGTTTTCCTCGGTATTGAAACTTTTGATTAGGTTTTCTTTGCATTAATGATTTTTAATGTGATACTACAAAAATAGTTTAAAATATTAATAAAGCGTATTAAACAATAGAACTTCTTTTGCCTAGCATTTGCTCTTTAATGAGCACGCTAAGCTCGTCTATAAAGTGTTGTAAAGTAAAGCTACCCTTGTCGCCTTCGCCATGTTTGCGCACCGATACTACTTTTTCTTCTTGTTCTTTCTCCCCTACAATAAGCATATACGGCACTTTCATAAGCTCTGTGTCGCGTATTTTCTTTCCTATTTTTTCGCTTCTATCATCTACTTCAGCTCTTATATCTACGAGTTTTAAAGCATGTGCAATGTCATGCGCATAAGAACTAAACTTATCACTAATAGGTAAAATTTTCACTTGTAAAGGAGTAAGCCATAAAGGGAAATTACCCGCACAATGCTCTAATAATACTGCTAAGAATCGCTCCATAGAACCAAATGGTGCTCTATGAATCATTACCGGACGCTTTCTAGAATTATCGCTATCTACATATTCCAATTCGAAACGCTCAGGTAAATTATAATCTACTTGAATTGTTCCCAACTGCCAGCTTCTTCCCAGGGCATCTTTCACCATAAAATCGAGCTTAGGGCCATAGAATGCCGCTTCTCCATATTCTATTACGGTGTTCAATCCTTTTTCAGCTGCTGCTTCAATAATTGCTTGTTCTGCTATTTCCCAATTCGATTCTGACCCGATATATTTACTTCTATCTTCTTGATCGCGTAAAGAAATTTGCGCTGTGAATTCAGGAAAATCCAACGAGTTTAGAACAAATAATACGAGATCAATTACTTTTTTAAATTCATCTTTTACCTGATCGGGACGACAAAATAAATGCGCATCGTCTTGCGTAAAGCCTCTTACACGGGTCAATCCATGCAATTCGCCCGATTGCTCATAGCGATATACGGTTCCAAACTCAGCTAAACGCAATGGTAAATCTTTATAAGATCGAGGTGCTGTTTTATAAATTTCGCAATGGTGCGGGCAATTCATAGGCTTTAGCATAAACTCTTCGCCCTCTTGTGGAGTTGTTATTGGGCGGAATGAATCTTTGCCATATTTCTCCCAGTGACCAGAAGTCACATATAATTGTTTGCTACCAATATGCGGTGTCACAACCGGCAAGTAACCACTTTCTAATTGCGCTTTCTGTAAGAATTGCTGCAAACGCTCTCTTAGCATTGCTCCTTTTGGCAACCACAAAGGCAATCCACTTCCTACTTTTTCAGAGAAGGCAAACAACTCTAATTCTTTACCTAATTTTCTATGATCTCTTTTTTTAGCTTCTTCTAATAAAACTAAATATTCATCCAATTCTTTTTGCTGAGGGAAGGTAATACCATAAATGCGGGTAAGCATTTTGTTTTTTTCATTACCTCTCCAATATGCCCCAGCAATATTGGTTAGCTTAATAGCTTTGATAAAACCCGTGTGAGGAATATGTGGTCCTCTACACAAATCGGTAAATCCTCCTTGCGAATAAAAGGTGATATTACCATCCTCTAGACCATCTATTAATTCTAACTTGTAGGCATCTTGCTTATCTGTAAAATAAGTTATAGCATCTGATTTAGAAACATCTTTGCGCACATACGAAGCGTTGTTTTTAGCCAACTCTTTCATTTTTGCTTCGATTTTTTTCAAATCTTCTTCTGTTATACTGCGGTCGCCCAAATCGATATCGTAGTAAAATCCAGCTTCAATAGAAGGACCTATACCCAACTTTACACCAGGGAAAAGTGCTTCTAACGCTTCTGCCATAAGATGTGCAGAAGAGTGCCAAAACGTAGACTTGCCCGCCTTGTCATCCCATGTTATTAATTTCAATGTTGCATCTGAAGGAATTGCTCTAGATAGATCCCAAACCTCTCCGTTAACTTCAGCAGCTAAAACTTTGCGCGCTAAACCTTCGCTAATAGATTTTGCAATGTCTAACGCAGATGAGCCAGATTCATACGAGCGAACGGCGCCATCAGGAAATGTAATGTTCATTTTATGTATTTTTAATGACTGTAAAGATACAATTTCTTTAGCATTTATTAAATGACCATTCGGCAATAAGTAAAACATAGGTTAAAATAAGTCGGAAATAAATAGAAACGGTCCAGCTAATTGAAATTGCCCTTATTTTTGTAAAACATGAAAAAGACCTTTCCATTAATAATTGTATTAATAACCCTTTCCGTATTGGGTGTTTTAGGCATTCAAATGCTATGGATCAAAAATGCCATTTGGGTAAAAAACGACCAATATCAGCAAGATGTAAAATCGTCTTTAGTAGATATCAAAACGGCTTTATATGAATCATTTTTACTAAAAAATGGCTATTACAGTTTTGCACAAGACATGCAAAGCACGGGCTTCTTGCTGGAACATAGCTTTACTACTCAAAACTTAGGGAAAGATGAGATTACTCGTATTATAAGAAAAGAACTCATTAAAAATAAAATCTCTCTTCCTTTTGATTATGCGATAACAAATATTTTCAACATGCCCATTATCTTCTCTGAAGGCTACAATGCAGAATACCTCAATAGGAGCATTAATTATATTGTGACTCCAGAGCGAGCGGTGCAAGTTGAGACCTTGCATTTATATATACACGAGCCTAGTAACTATATTTTGAGTAAAATTAGTTGGATGATTATTGCTTCTATCATCTTTACTACCATTATTATAGCAGCTTTTACACTTACCATCCGAACGGTATTTAACCAAAAGAAAATTGCGGAAGTAAAGAATGATTTTATTAATAACATGACGCATGAATTTAAAACCCCCTTAGCTACA
Organism: uncultured Bacteroidota bacterium; assembly: GCA_903912405.1. GTDB lineage: Bacteria > Bacteroidota > Bacteroidia > Chitinophagales > Chitinophagaceae > CAIWHF01. The sequence continues at coordinate 5,843 of CAIWHF010000126.1, forward strand.
ATTTCTTTGGCTGTAGATGCGCTTAATAATGAAAAAGTTATTCATGATGTAGAAAAAATTAAATACTACAGTGGCATGATTAAAGAAGAAAATAAACGCATGAACAAACAAGTGGAAAAGATCTTGCAAGCGGCGCGCGTAGAACGACAAGAATTAAAATTAATCTTACAAGAAGTAGATGCACACGAAACTATAGAA
>CAIWHF010000127.1 GCA_903912405.1 uncultured Bacteroidota bacterium
CTTAGCAGGCACTTTACTTCTTTTTTTAATAAATCCATGTGTAGCTATAACCATGGTGTTCTTTGCTAAAGTGGTATCCCAAAAAGCAAGAAGACGATATTGTAGCCCTTGATATAATGTCCTAAATTCCCAAATGTCATCTGTCAATTTTTTAAATAATTCCGAATCCATGTTGACTTGAGCCTTTCTTATATTAAAAAGTATTTTTTCATAATGTTTGGGATCAATACTTTTCAAAAAATCAAATACCTCCTCTGAAAACAGCACTTCAAATTTTTTTTCCAATTAATACTAACGTTTTTACTGATGTCAAAATTACTAAAAAGTTTCGTTAAAACGAAACTTTTTATCTTTATCCTATATTTTTTTCATGAATTTTCAATGTGGGCAAAGGATTTTATAAATGATCTAGGGAGGGGTTCGTTGTTAATTCGTCACTCGTTTTTCGTCTATCGTTGTTCGTTGATTGTCTTTTGTCTATTATTATAAAAGTTATTTAAGTTATGCTAAACAAACTTTTGCTATAAGAACGGACAACGAACAACGAAAGACGACGCTCTATCCCTTCGCCTTCACCCCTGTTACCACAAAAATCCAAGCCATAAAAAACATGGCTATATAGGATACGATATTGTATAGCGTGTGATGATCTAATCCTAATTTTTTCCAATCCGTCCAATGAAATTCTACGGAGGCCACTAATAAAGTAATGCGCGCTACATTCAAAATATATAAAATCAATACGCCACCGATACTCCATAATAGTTTGCTTTTTGTTCGTAAAGGATGCGCCACTACATAGGCCAACCAAATACTTATCACCCCTATACCCAAACAATCAAAGCCTACATTCACGCCGCCTTTACCCAAGGTTCGAATGCCAGAAAGTCCAAAGGGATAAGCCGAAATATCAAATAGTTTGGACGCTTCTATCACCGAATCCACTAATAGATTGGTATAGTATTGCACCAAGTTTACATACTGCTCCATAAAGGCACTATGAATGGTGCCGCCTGGAGCAGCTATACCAATAAAAAATTGAAAGCCCCCATAGAGTGCGGTAAATAAAACGATAAAGCGAATGGTAAAAAACCAAGGCGATTCGTTCCAGTAATAAAATAGTTTTTTCATGTTACGCTCAACGGTTATTGAATAAATGTAAATAAGCCTTTTCCAAATCTTGCTGAGCGGCATAGTCTTGCGCATACGCCAAGGCTGCTTGTGCACGCATATTCCAAGCTTGTTGCTCTTCGTTATATAAGGTATGTAAGTGGGCGATTAGCTTAGCATCATCTGCATCACTAAAGGTGACACCTGCAGGAGTGGTAAAGGTCCAAGGTGTTTTATCGGATAGGATTACTGGTCGACCTACTGCTAGCGACTCATAGATAGCATGACCAAAATTTTCGCCTTTGCTCAATAAAACACTAGCATGATACTGTTGTAGTAGTGTTGCAATCTCCGATGGTGCTAGCGAACCTTTATACTGAATTTGACATGGCGATGAAGTATTATTAATAAGCTGCTGACAGCGTTCCCAATAAGCCGCATCTTTAATAGGTCCGTAGAGATCTAATTCTATGGGTAATTGAGAGGCTTGTAGCACTTCAATTAAGCGTACATGATTTTTCATGTGGCCTATAAGTGCTAGGCACACTAATTTTAAACTTTTTTCTTTTTTTTCAATTATGGGTACTTGTGCTAAAGGAAGTGCTGGGATATTGGCAATTTGTTGAATAGGAAAACGCTTACCAAAATACTGTTGTATCTCTTGCACCTCTGCCGCACTCGTTGCCTGCCATACCAATTGCTTACGACGCAGTACTTGTTTATACAACCACAAATACATTTTTTTCAAAATGCCTTTTTCTTCAAAGCTGCTTGCTTGCAACATACCTCTTGGGGCAATTACTAATCGCTTACCCAATAAGGCAGGCAATAATGATAAGTGCCAAGTGTACAATCCGTTGATATAAAATAATTCGTCTCGGTGTTTTTTTATCCATTGCCCTAATCGGAAACAGCTCTTTACATCTTTAAGTGTATAATAACGATCCTTGCTAAAGGTATTCAAAGCAATATTGGGTAGGGGCGCTGTTCCGTTCAAATCATAAGCACTCGTAATGATGTGGATGGGCATATGTGCTTTTAGTACTTGATACAAATTGCGTATCGAAGTGATGGGGCCTCCTGCTTGTTGTGCAGGCTCATAATATTCAGTAAAAAGAAGCACGCTAATAATATAATAAAGAATGTAAGCGTTGTTTAAACGCATCAAAACCAAACTGCGCATAGACCGCTGTTTGTAAACGCTGTTGAGCCATTAGATCACCCTTGCCTTTTTTTAATTGTTGTGCTAATGCATTCGCGATAGCTTTGGTATCATGTGGGTTTACGAGTTCGCCTAATCGACCTTGATCTAAGGCATCAACACTTCCATCCGCATTACCTGCTATTACCGGCACACCCATAGCCATCGCTTCTAAAAATACAATACCAAATCCCTCACCACTACTCGGCATCACAAATACGTCTGCGGCTTTATATAAATTGGTCAACACTTCATCAGCTACATAGCCCAGCACTTCTACATGCAGTCCAACTTGATAATAGGCTATTAAATCTATTACGCGTTGATATTCTTCCGCATCATACTTTCCAGCAAGTACATACTTGAGCTGCGGAAATTGTGTAATCAAACTCGGCAACGCCGCAATGACTTTGTCGTAGCCTTTATATTGTTCTTTTGAATGTAATCGGGTTAAGGTTAATAGTACTTGTTGGTGAGCTTGCACTTGATAGGGCGCCAACAAATCCCAGTCAATAGGCGAGGCGATATCGGATTCAAAAAAGGGATCTATTGTATTTGGGAACACGGCTACTTTTTCAGTAGATAGGGCATTCGATGAACACAATTTGGTTTTGGTAAAATTACTTACCGACCAAATACGGGCTACTTGCTGCAAGGCTTTCGCCTTTCCTCCTCTTTGGGTTTCCCACACTTCAATACCATGTGCCAATAAGATCAATTGCTTTTTGGGATATAAAACAGCCATCAAATTAACGAGTATCGATAAGTTGATATGACCTATAAAAATGGTATCGTGCTTGCGAGCTTCCCACAAAGCAGCGCATACAAATCGTATTTTGTTTTTTCGAAAACCCCTAAAGTGTGCACGACTTATATAACGCGCATCGGCCTGCTCATCATACAAAGCCCAAGCCGTGATAGCTTCCTCTTCAGGCACTACATCTTGAATAGCTTTCAAAAAGCATTGATTGAATTTTTCAATTCCACCTGTAAATTTAAAAGTACTTAAAGTAAGGAGGAGCATGTTTTGTTGTTACTGTTGTTTTTTCGTTGCTCGTTGTTCGTTTTTCGTTACTCGTTGTTCGTTCTTGCTGGATTAGTTGATTTACAGTAACTTAATTGTCTTTTATATTGAAAAGACGACCGACGAAACCCTACCCCAACTGTTCCAATACCCACAACTTACTCCAATGGAGTTGTTGTTGGCGGAAGGCTTTATAATAGGCAGTAGTGGAAGGCCTTTCCTTATGTAAAGGCATAGCTTGCATCCATTGTTGGAAAGGCAAGGTAAAACCTTGCTTGGCTCTATCCCATACTGCTGTTGGTAGTTCTTTTTTAAATGCTTCAATCAGCAAATGCTTGCCTTTAGGCGTATTAAATTTAATAGCCGGGTCTATCGACCAAACTAATTTTAAAAATTCTTGATCTAAAAAAGGAACGCGTATTTCCACGCCATGCCACATACTCATCACATCGGCATCGCGCAATAATTGATTGCGCATATAGCCTTTAAATTCTCTCCAAGCATTTTGTTCTAAAATCGGCAAATGAGGATCTATCGCTATGTCTTCTAAATTATTCAAAGCCGCTTGCACCTCTTGAAGCGAGCAGTTTAAAATATCTGCAATTTGCGAAGGGGCAAATAATCCACGGTTGACTAAATAAATATTTTGTTGGCGTTGTGCATACAAATACGATAAGCGTTTCCACTTATCGGCCGACAAAAATTGTTGTATAATTTGAAGGGTAAAATAGGGTAGTTTGGCTATTTGCTGCAAACGATGCGCGTGTTTAAAACTCGGATAGCCACCCAGAATTTCATCGGCACCCAAGCCGCTTAATACCGTTTTCAAACCTTGCTCTTTGGCATACTTACTGATAAAATAAGTATTCACACCATCATTCGAAGGCTGATCTAAGGCCTTATGAATATCCGCTAAGTGTTCATAAAAAGTATCGGCTCCTAAGGTATAGCAGGTATGCTGCGTTGCATAAGCATCGGCTACGGCTTGCTGATAAGGCGCTTCGCTTAATCCCGAATGCTCAAAGGCGAGCGACAACGTATGTAGTGGTTGTTTATATCGACTAGCAATTGCTGTTAAAATACTCGAGTCTATACCACCACTCAAAAACACGCCAATAGGCGCATCCGCCACTAATTGTCGTTGCACCGCAGCGCTCAAGCTCGTTCGTATGTGTGCTATAGCAATGCTTTCCTCGGTAATGCTCGCACTACTGTGCAACTGCGCAAAACTTCCTTTGCGAATACACTGCGCCTCGCGATTAAAGACTTGATAAGTACCCGGACTTAAAGCCTTTACGGATTGCAATTGCGTAAGCGGTTCGGGTATAAAACCAAAAGCTAAAAAATACAATTCCCAATCTTTGGCCTTAGGCCATTGTGCATCATAGGCTGTAAAAGCGCGCAGTTCCGATGCAATAATCAGCTCCTTGTTTTCTTGATAGACATATAAAGGCTTTATGCCTACTTCATCGCGTGCAATACACAATTCGCTCGTATGTGTATCATAAATAGCTAAGGCAAACATACCATTGAAGCGTTTAAACGCTTCCACACCCCAAGCGATAAAAGCATAGAGTACCACTTCGGTATCGGTATGCGATTGAAATTGATAACCTAAGCTTTGTAACGTTTGTTTTAGTGTTTGAAAATTATACAGCTCCCCATTATAAATAATTTGA
>CAIWHF010000128.1 GCA_903912405.1 uncultured Bacteroidota bacterium
TTGGTAGATATTAGTGGCAGTAGCTTGTTTGGAACCCAACAATTAAATAAACGAGCATTAATAACCGAAATTTGTGCGGTACTCGCCTTCTCTGCTAATACCAATAATGACAAAGTGGGGGTTATTTTTTTTAGCGACAAAGTAGAATACTACATTCCGCCCAAGAAAGGCAAATCACATATTTTAAGAATCATACGAGAACTCCTCGCGCAAGAACCAAAAGCGCAAAATCAAACAGCGGTTGGAGAAGCATTGCAATTTTTAAACGCAACGGTAAAGAAAAAAACAATCTGCTTTCTAATTAGCGATCTTATCTCCAAACCCTTTGATAAAGAGTTACAAATTGCAGCAAAAAAGCACGATTTAATTGGTGTACAGGTTAACGACACCCTCGACGAAACCCTTCCAAATCTTGGATTAATAGATCTTATCGATGCAGAATCTGGGAAAACGATTACGGTAGACACCAGCAGCGCTGCGCTGAGAAGCAACTATCATCAAGCCTTTAAGCAGCATCAACACTATGCACAGCAAAGCTTTAGAAAACAAAACGCCACACTGCTGAAGATGACTACCGATTCGGATTATATAAAAATATTACAAGGTTTTTTTAAAAATAGATAAGCTATGCAACGTATCCTCTTTATAGGTTTCATTTTGTTGTGGAGCATTGCAAGTAATGCACAAACAGCGGCTACGGTGCAGGGCAAAGTAGATGCAAAACAAATTAGCGTAGGTGATCGCATACATTATTTTTTAGAAGCTGCTATTCAAAAAAATAAAGGAACCCTACAATGGCCTACGCTACCAGACACATTTAATAGTTTAGAAATAATAGAAAAAAGCAAAATTGATACCAGTTTTGCAGGCGATTTCATCACCTATAAACAACAATTACAATTAAGTGGTTTCGACTCTGGCTCTTTTTTAATTCCAAGTTTTAGATTTCAAGTCCAAGCTATCGGTCAAGCTAGCTACGAATTAAAAACAGACTCCTTCTATATTAGCATTACAACATTGGCTGTAGACACCACCAAACCTTACAAGAATATTAAGGATATTATTGCTGTAACTACTACCTGGCGAGATTATATAGCATGGATCATCGGCCTACTTATTGGTTTGTTATTAGGTGTAGGACTCGTATGGTATCTGCTAAAACGAAAAGGGAAAAAACTAAAAGATCTATTCGAAAGAAAAAAAGAAACTATCTATGAGCGTGCGTTAAGAGCATTGGAAACTTTAGAAAAAGAAAAATTATGGCAGCATAATCAATCGAAAGAACATTATTCTCGCCTTACAACAATTATAAGAACCTACGTGGAAGAACGCTTTGGCTTACCTATGTTGGAACAAACCACGGATGAATTTATTCAAAATGCCAAACATCATCCTGCATTGCAACCTTATTTTCATTCCTTGGTTGATTTATTACAAATTGCTGATATGGCTAAATTTGCCAAAGCACAACCTTTACCTGAAGAACATATCAAATCATTAGAAATTGCTAAATTATTTATTGTTAACAGCACGCCTAATGAAACGCAAGAAAAGAAATAAATTATGTGGAGCCTCCTAAACGATATCAATCATATTAGCTTTGCTAATCCTTATTTTTTTGCACTTCTCTTTATAGTGCCGCTTTACTTTTATTATCAAAAAAAGAAAACGACTACTAGTTACTTTAGGCTGTCATCTACAGCTGCACTGGAAACACAGGCTCCTAATTGGAAAGTAAAAACAGCTTGGATTTTAAATGCGCTTACTTATTTAGTATTTATTTGTTGTGTAATAGCATTAGCTCGACCACAAACGAGCAATGTTTCAGAATCTATTGACAGTGAGGGAATAGATATGGTATTAGCCATGGACATCTCCGGTAGTATGTTGGCAGAAGACTTAAAACCCAACCGCATTGAAGCTGCAAAAAAAGTAGCGAACGATTTTATTGATCAACGACCGAGTGACCGAATAGGCTTAGTGATTTTTTCAGGAGAGAGCTTTACACAATGTCCTATCACCAGCGATCACGGCGTTTTGAAAACACAATTGTCAGCATTAAAAAGTGGTTTGTTGCAAGATGGCACCGCTATTGGAATGGGATTGGCAACAGGTGTAGATAGATTACGATCTGCCAAAGGGAAAAGTAAAGTATTAATATTACTGACAGACGGCGTTAATAATACTGGCTTAATTGACCCCATGAATGCGTTGGAAATTGCAAAATCATTCGGCGTACGAGTGTATACCATTGGTGTAGGCACAACAGGCAAAGCCCCTTATCCGCAAACTATGCCCGACGGATCGGTGCAAAAAACCATGATGGACGTACAAATAGATGCTGCCTTACTTACTAAAATTGCTAAGGAAACAGGCGGCAAATATTATAGAGCCACTGGCAATAATGCATTAGAACAAGTATATAAAGAAATTGATCGATTAGAAAAAACAAAAATTGAAATGAGCGCCTATCGCCATTACAAAGAATTGTTTGGCATCTTTTTATGGATAGCAATCATTGCACTGATAGCACAATTAGCCTTACAACTTTGGGTGTACCGAAAAATAACCTTATAAATAAAACTCCCTTAGGGGAGTTTTATTTTTTATGGTATGCTTATTTAGGAATGTTTGCGTAAAAACTTAATCACCAATACAA
>CAIWHF010000129.1 GCA_903912405.1 uncultured Bacteroidota bacterium
AAAAACATTACTATGCCATCAACGCATAAGCTTGATTTATACTATGTAAAAACTTCTTTGAAAGGTGTATTTGTTTACAATCCAAATAAAAAATAACACTGCATAAATATTCTTTTAAACCCTTTTAAAAATTAGGTTTATGTAAATATTTAGAATAGAACTTTTCGATGTTTAGCACTGCTTCATCAGCTGTATCAACGATACTTATTAATTCTAAATCTACCTCATTAATGTTACCTTCCTTTTCTAAAAGAGATGTTTTAATCCACTCCATTAAACCAGCCCAATAAGATTTGCCAACTAAAATAATTGGAAATGCGGCTATTTTTTTAGTTTGTATTAAGGTAAGCGCTTCAAAAAGTTCATCTAATGTTCCAAATCCACCTGGCAGGACTATGAATCCTTGCGCATATTTCATAAACATCACTTTTCTCACAAAGAAATAGTCGAAACTAATTAATTTGTCGACATCAATATAGGGATTTGAGTATTGTTCGTGCGGTAATTCAATATTAAGACCAACTGACATACCACCACCTCTATGCGCACCTTTATTTGCCGCTTCCATAATACCGGGCCCACCACCAGTGATAACTCCGTAACCTTTCTGTGTAAGTTTAAATGCAATTTCTTCAGAAAGTAAATAATATTGATTATTATCTTTTGTGCGTGCACTTCCAAAAATAGAAACACAAGGACCAATCTTACCTAGTTTTTCGAAAGCCTCAACAAATTCGGCCATAATTTTGAAAATTTGCCAAGAATCTTTCACTTTAATCTCGCTCCAATCCTTTGGTTGAAATGCTTGTCTTATTCTCTCTTCTTCGTTCATATATTTACTTTTTAGCTCAATGATTTAACTTGTTGATTTAATTCCAACTTTAGATACTGGGCAGTATAACTTTTCTTGTGATTTACTACTTGTTCTGGTGTACCTTCACAAACCACAAAACCGCCTTCATCACCACCTTCAGGCCCCATATCAATTATATAATCTGCAACTTTAATGATGTCCATATTGTGTTCAATAATCAACACAGAATTTCCACTATCAACCAATTTATTAATTACTTCAAGGAATATTCTAATGTCCTCAAAATGAAGTCCGGTGCTAGGTTCATCTAAAATATAAAATGTATTTCCAGTATCTCTTTTTGATAACTCAGCGGCTAATTTAATGCGCTGCGCTTCACCACCTGATAAAGTTGTGCTCGATTGCCCCAGCGTAATATAGCCCAAACCTACATCGTTCATGGTTTTAATTTTTTGAAGGATGGAAGGAATGCCACTAAAAAACTCAACTGCATCTTCAATAGTGAGGTTTAAAATATCACTTATTGACTTGCCTTTATATCTTATTTCCAGCGTTTCTCTGTTGTATCGCTTACCATTACATTCGCTGCAATTTACATAAACATCTGGTAAAAAGTTCATTTCAATGGTTACTATACCAGCCCCCTGACAGGTTTCGCACCTTCCACCTTTAACATTGAAAGAAAATCTGCCTGGTTTATATCCTCTTATTTTTGCTTCAGGCAACTCTGAAAATAAATTTCTGATTTCGCCAAAAACATTTGTGTAGGTAGCAGGATTACTTCTTGGTGTTCTTCCAATTGGCGATTGATCTATTTCAATAATTTTATCAATGTGTTTCAAGCCTTCAATACTTTCGTATGCAAGAGGGGTTTGATGGCTTCTATAAAAATGCTTATTTAATATAGGAAATAGCGTTTCTTTAATGAGTGATGATTTTCCACTGCCAGAAACTCCAGTAATACAAACCAGTTGCCCTAATGGAATTTTTATACTTACATTTTTTAAATTATGACCTTTGGCACCAGTAATAGAAAGGTATTGCCCTGTGCCTTCCCTCCTTTTTACAGGAATAGCAATTTGCATTTCATTACGAAGGTATTTTGCGGTAATTGAATTTTGTTTTAGCAATTGCGCTGGTGTTCCCGAAGCAACTACTTTTCCTCCATGAATACCAGCCTTTGGACCAATATCGAGCACATAATCAGCTTGCTCAATCATTTCTCTGTCATGCTCCACCACAATTACAGAATTACCTGTATCCCTTAAATTTATTAAAGATTTTATAAGTCGGGTATTATCTTTTTGGTGCAATCCAATGCTTGGCTCATCTAAAATATAGAGTACTCCAACCAATTGAGATCCAATTTGAGTAGCTAGTCGAATGCGCTGCGACTCACCACCAGAGAGCGATTGAGAAGTTCTATTAAGTTCTAAGTACCCTAATCCAACATC
>CAIWHF010000130.1 GCA_903912405.1 uncultured Bacteroidota bacterium
ATATGATAATTTTGCTGAGCTAATAGTATTTTCATAAATATTTTAATCGTTGTAGAGCAATACACAAAGATACAATTGCTGTGTAAAGAAATTTTATAATTTATGGCTTAATGTTTTATTTTTATTAAAAGGATTAAGTAGTTTTGCAATCATGAATTTATTCAAAAACATTGTTTTTTGTTTCGTCATCTTGCTTTTTTCAGCTTGTAATTCGAATAACAATGCCGTTAGTAGTCATTTATTTAATAGAGATAGTTTTCAATCCCTTCGATTAGACCAAGCTATTTTTAAAATAGACACGAATAGCATTGCTGCTGGTTTGCAAGACCTAAATAAACAGTATCCTGTATTCTTACCTTTTTATTTAGATACCTTAATGGGGTTTGGTATTCATAATAATTATGCGGATACCTCAATGGCTATTCAACAAGGTGTTAGGAAATTACTGACCAATCATGATTTTAGAGGTTTGTTTGATACGATATTGCAACGATATCCTTCCACAAGCATTATCGATGAGGAACTTTTTGGTGCATTTCAAAAACAAAAAACACTTTTTCCATCCTTTAAGATGCCACAAGTTATTTATTTTAATTCCAACTTAAATAATTGGGGAGCTATTACTTATCAAGACACGCTTCACGCTATTGTAGGTATAGGATTAGATATGTTTTTAGGCCCGCAGTTCCCATTTTATGCTTCTATTGGTGTGCCAAGTTATGCGAGTGCATTTTATACGGCTGAATTTATTCCTGTTGCCGTAATGAAAGCGCTTTATTTAGATTTGGTGGCGCCATCGGCAAAGGCTACTTCTTTAGCAGAAATCATGATAGATAAAGGGATTGAACAATGTTACTTAGAACAAGTTTTGCCTAAATATTCGGTTGCTTTAAGATTATTATACACACCAGCGCAATGGGATTGGTGTGAACAAGAAGAGGCCAGCATTTATAATTCTTTTATCAAGGGAAATTTATTGTACGAAAAAAACAGAAATTTATTAGTTAACTATATTCAAGAAGGTCCAACTACAATTGGTATGCCAGCAGAAAGTCCTGGTAATATCGCGGCTTACCTTGGTTATAAAATTGTAAAAGCTTATTTATCTAAATATCCAAATACGACTATTCAACAATTAATCACTTCAAAAAACAAGTTAACCATCCTCACATCAGCAGGATACAATCCCTAAAACAAGTTATGAAAAAACAAATCATTACCCTCGTTATTGCGTTATTATGCACTACCGTTGCTTCTTTTGCACAATTAACAGAAGTAGAAAAATTTCAAAAGAATTTATCCAATACCAATATCGATACGGTAGCTTGGATGCATTCCGGCACCTTAAATATAGGTTGTAATCAAGGTTTTTTGCACAACTGGGCTGCTGGTGGTGAGTTGAGTTCTATTACCATATCAGGCTTATTTAGTGGCAATCTTACACGCTATAAGCACAAACACATTTGGTCTAACAACTTAGACTTGAGCTATGGTTTATTTTATGCCTATTCTAATTCATTTATACCTAAAAAATTAGATGATCGTATTGATTTTACATCAAAATATGGTTATAAAATGAAGCCGAATAAAGATTTTTATTTTACGGCTTTAGCCAATTTTAAAACTCAGTTTACGCAAGGCTTTGATTACGCAGCCACCAATTGGACAAATAAGCCTACCTCCAATTTCTTGTCGCCCGGTTATGTAACCTTAGCCCTTGGTTTTGAGTATAGAAAAGGTAGTCAAATAACCTTGTTTCTTTCTCCTTTAGCAGCTCGTATGACATTTGCCAGTACTGAATTTACTAAACTGCTACCTACCGGTGCTTTTGGTATTGAATATGGAAAAACAAGCAGAACAGAGCTAGGTGCTTATTTCTCTGGTCGTTATGTTAAAGAACTATCTAAAAATATTGTTTATAAAACTCGTGTGGACTTCTACACCAACTATTTAGCCCAAAATACGGTTGGCGATAATGGTTTAATTATCAAGAAAGATAATCCAGGTAATATCGATTGGTTATGGGATAATTTATTGACGTTCAAAGCAAGTAAATTAATAAATGTATCCTTGGCTACTACCTTGATTTATGATAATGATATTCCATATATACCTGCAAACGATGCTACTACAGAACCCGGAAATGGTTTAGGTTGGTGGCAAATGAAGCAGATTTTCACTATTGGTTTTCAATATAAATTTAAATAAAGCGAAGAAAAGTTCCTTGTTTGCATAATTAGCCGCAAAGTTGTAACTTGCTTATTCAATTTATTCAGAAAAAGTGTCTGCGTCGTATCAAATAAAATTACCCCAATTCGAAGGTCCTTTCGATTTATTATTGTTCTTTATAGAGCGAGATGAATTGGATATCTATAATATTCCAATATTTTCTTTAACTAAAGACTTTTTAGCCTATATACATGGCTTAGATGAATTGAATATAGAAATGGCTAGTGAATTTATTTTATTTGTTTCTACACTTATGCGCATTAAAGCCAAAATGTTGTTGCCTCGAAAAGAATTAGATGCAATGGGCAATGAGATAGATCCTAGACAAGAATTAGTAGATAAAATTATTGAGTACAAACGTTTCAAAGAAGCTTCGGAGCAAATGGTTTTGTTAGAAGCGGAACGTATGTTGTTGGCAAAAAGAGGCAACATCAAGAAGGAATTAGATCAATTGGGGGAAGACTATGCAGAGGGTACCGAAATACAAACTGTTACCATGTATAAGTTGATGAATACGTTTGAGCGTATCATGAAAAAATTGCGCGATCGTAATGATAATCCGCAACATGTAGTGGTCAAATATAATTATAGTTTAGAAGGCCAGCGGTCTTTTTTATTAGATTATATGAAATCTGCATCACAGAGTTCTTTCGAAGATGTATTTATGAAATGTGAAAATAGGATTCATGCTATTTTTACCTTCCTTGCTATTTTAGAATTAGTTCAATTGAATTATCTAGGTATAAATATTGGCACGGGAAGAAATAACTTCATTTTAGAATGGAATTATTCTGAAACGGCTCCAATAGCTCCTGAATAATCATTTATAAAACATAAAGTAGTTTTAAAAATCCTGAATTTATTCAGGATTTTTTTTTGAATTATCCTTTCAGATATTTTTTATTTAAATGTATTTATACTTATAATTTTTAACGACTAATTATTAGTGCTTTAAATGTACTATTAAATTAACTATAGCAAATTGTAATAATTATGTTGTTTTTGGAATGATTTTTGTTTCATACACTTTGAATTTGAGCACAACATTAATTAGCATCAAAAATTGATAAAATTTACCACACATTAGCAGTTTTATTAAACCCATTAATAGTTTATAATGATGAAAAAAATAGCCCTTTTACTTTATGTTGTTTTCTCTTCAATAACAACATCAACGATATTTGCCCAAGTAGGTATTGGTACAAGCTCGCCCATATCTATGCTCGATGTTAACGGAGCAGTAACGAATCTTGTTGCCTATAATGCTGGCACAAACACTGCTATTGATTTTACAAAAAGTAATATGGCATACACCAGTTTAAGCGCTGGAGCATTTACACTAAATGGACTTAAAGATGGGGGCACCTATACATTAGCCGTTCAAGGGGGCACGTCTGGTATTTGCTCTTTTACAGGAAGCAACCCATCTGGAACAGCTTTTGTATTTAAAAGTACAAATAATGGCAGCACCATTGCCACCAAGCAAACCCTTTATACTTTTTTAGTGATGGGGACAACCATATATTTCTATATGGTTGCGGGGTTTTGAATATAATACAAATTATTAGTTATGCATTACCTACTCCTACTTTTCATTTTTCTAACAGGTACTTCTAGTGCATATGCTCAAGCAGCAGGCACGCCCTATATGCCAAATGCAAAAAGCGCTATTACCTTTTTGTATACAGGTGCTAATCAAACCTGGACAGTGCCAGCAGGCGTAACAACTATACAAGTAGATATTTATGGAGGCGGAGCTAGTGGCTCAGGTGCTCGAGTGCAAGCAACTATCCCGGTTACGCCAGCTCAAATCTTAATTATAGTTGTTGGTCAAGCTGGCATTACAAGTGCTGCTACCACAGGCGCACCTGCAACCTACGGCGGAGGGGGTGCAAGTGGAACCAGTAGTAATTTTCCTTCTCAAAGTGGTGCAGGCATGTCGGGGATTTTTAAAACATCCTATACTCAAATCAATGCCTTAGCTATAGCCGGCGGCGGTGGAGGTGGGGGTATTATCATTACCAATACAGCTCCAAATATTTTAGCAGTTGCTAATGGTGGTGCTGCAGGTTTGCCAAGCGGAATTGTGGGTACTTCAAGTTCCAATGCGCAGTATACTTCAACAGGCGGTGGCGGTGCAACAATTTATCTTGGTGGCGCAGCAGGTGGAGGAAATGCTCTGTACAGTATGCAAGGTTTTGTTGGAACAGCCCTTATGGGAGGCAAGGGAGGAAATGCATATTTATCTGGATTTCCAAATGCCTCTGGAGGCGGCGGTGGCGGTGGTGGCTATTTTGGCGGTGGTGGTGGCGGCGGTGGAAGTGACACAGGCACTAACAGTCGAGAAGCTTCAGGTGGTGGTGGCGGGTCTTCATTTGTCGTTGCCGGCTCCAGTAGCATTAGCTATACAACGGGCAATACCAATGCTAATGGGTCTGTTAAAATAAGTTATTGATTATTAAAAAAAACCTTTAAATCTTCCATGTTGATAATATTATACTATGATTTA
>CAIWHF010000131.1 GCA_903912405.1 uncultured Bacteroidota bacterium
TTTACCCGTAGGTAGCAAATAACATCTTGGTTGTGAAGCAAATCGTTCTAATAACTTATGATACTTAGGTAATAAATATTCCCAAACTAAGGTCTTAATTTCATCATTTGGCTGATCTTTTAAAACCGTTCTATAATCATCATCCATGAAATCGCCAAAGGGTATATTCTTTTTGATATACTTCAGTAATTCATCTGGCAATAATTTTCGTAAAGCTGGTATTAATTCTCTATCATGCTCATGATAACCCGCAGCATTAATATATTGAATTAAAGGCATGCGCTCAATCTCACTAACGAAGGCTGTTAAAGATTCATTACAAACACCGGCAATCAACTCCCATGACACACCTGGAAACCAATCTACATTTGGATCTATAACGATAGCTAGTCGCTTCTCTTCTGTTTCTTGCTTTACCTTATCTGCTTTAGGTGCAATTTGGTTTTCAATAGCACTTGAGGCTAAATTGCTTTTACTTACACTATTAGTTTGAACAACAATTTTTTGAATACTGGTATCTAAAACACGTAAAAATATTTTTCCATCTTGGTGCACAAATTCAAACTTGCCCGTCAAGTCATCCTTTAAGCTATAACCATATTGTTTTAAAAGTAAATTCTTTTGCGAATCCCAATTACGCATGCTAGCAAAATATTGGGTGCCATGTGTAAATAACACTTGCATAAACAAGGCTGCTTTATGCACACACAATGGATGATCTACCTCTTCGCAAGGACAAGTAGTATCAAAAAATCGTTCTTCATTTTGCTTCAATACCACCGAAAAAACGTGGCCATCAACTTGTACATTAGCCGCTAAAGTATCCCCCTCTTTTATATTGATGTCGCATTGTTTTTTATGAGCAATTTCCTCTGCCGATCTCATAATTTGTTCCGAGGTAAATAGGCGCATCATTTGCTTTGTTACCTGGCGCATGCGCACCACCGAATGCGCTTGATTGAACTTTGTTTGTGAACTTTCAAAAAAACCACTCAACATAAGATCATTCATCTGAAATAATGCAGCCACTTCATGCCTACAAATTTCGCCCATATTATAGGGGCATTGACAACGAACTTTTAGTTCTTCAGGATGATTATATCTAGAAATAGTAACAGTATAAAAATTTTGATACATGTCGTTTTTAACGCGAAAACGAACTTGTTCGATAATAGCATCTACATCTATCAAGGTAACTCCCTGTGTAAAAAATATTTTTTTTCCTCTTTTTACAACTTCTTCAGTTCCAAAGTTGTAAACGTGTTTTAATAGTGGTGGTAATGACATGTAGATGGAGCTAATTCGAAAAATGCAAGATGTAAAGATACACTATTTTTTTCTTATTTTATCTTGTAAAATATCAACATAAAAGTGCCCCCAGAGTTTGTTAGGAATGCTTAATACGAGGGTCTAACTGAGCATACAAAAGCTCGGTAAGCATACTAATTACGATGAAAATAAATGCTGTTAATAAAACCGCCCCCATCACTACTGGGAAATCAAAATTATTAAGTGCATCAACGGTAATTTTTCCAATACCCTTCCATGCAAAAATATATTCGATAAAGAAAGAACCGGCTAACAACTCTGCCAACCAACCACTCACTGCAGTAAGCACTGGATTTAAAGCATTCCGAAGGGCGTGATTAATGACTACTTTATAGGTACTGAGCCCTTTTGCATAGGCAGTTCTGATATAATCTTGGCTCAATATTTCCAACATTGCATTGCGGGTAAGCTGGGTTATAACAGCAAGCGGACGAATGCCTAAAGCCATTGTAGGTAAAATTAAATTCTTCAGTTGCACATTTGGCAATCCGGTAATGGGATCATAAATAAGAAGACTACCCATCATTTCCAAGCCAGTTAAAGCATGCCATACATAACCAAATAAATAAGCTATTAAAAGTGCAACAAAAAAAGAGGGCATAGAAATTCCAAAAACAGTAAACATAACAATGCATTTGTCGACCCAAGTTTGCACACGCAAGGCTGCCCAAACGCCTAAGGCAATACCCGTAAAACAAGCAAACAGTATAGCTGCAAAAGCAAGGACTAATGTGCCTGGCAAAGCACTTAAAAGCATATCACTAACTTTCTTCTTGGTAATATAAGAGCGCCCTAAATAAGGAAATTTCAATGCCCAAACTGTATTATTATCTTTATAAATTGGATAATATTCATAATTCCTAGATTGGGCATCGGACGAGCTGATAAGGGCTATGGGAGATAAATCATTTAAATACAAAACGTATCGTTTCCATACTGGCTCATCTAAATGCAAGGCTTTTTTAGCCTGTTCTAATGAGGCCGCATTGGTTCTTTGTCCAACTAACAGCTTTGACGGATCGCTAGACAGCGCGTTAAATAATACAAAAACAATACTTACTACCCCAAAAAGGATAATCAATTGATAGGCTATTTTCTTAAGTATAAAAAACAACTAAACTTAATTAGATATCGATGATATTGTAATCGTACTATCTTTAATGGTGCAAGAAGATGGCAAATCGGCGTAGCCCCATTTCCCAATAATGGTACCCTTCTGCAACACCATTAACCCAGGATTGCTGCGCATAGCCGTTTTACTCTCCGTGCCATCAAATTGCATCATTTGAATGGCTTCTAAACCCCATTTCGTTTGGAATGCCCTGGTAGCTTCTCTACTTCCTGAACTAAAAATATAACAAGCTGCACCTTGTTGTGTAGCACTTTTCAATAAACCAGCCACTTCTTTCATCTTATCTTCATGTGCAGTAGCCGGATCTTTTACAAATAATATAAGAGTAGGAGCAACTTCTTGTAAGATGGCTGCTGTATAATCATTTCCATCAACATCATTAACGGCAAATCCTTTTATCTCTGGCTCCGCATTGCCTTTTTTAACTAATTGGGTTTTGCTATCTACAAATTTCCAAGTAGTATCTTGCCACGGATAATTTTGCATGGTATAGGTTTGCTGTTTACCATTTTTCTCATAAATCATCACCGTTTCAAACTGATCTGGAATTGACCCTGAAGGCACTTTCATTTTTTCTTCAATATTATTGCCTACTTTATAGGCTAAACAATCTTTAAAAGGCAAATGTTTTAAAACATAAAATTGAACACCAAACGAAGCCACACTAACCACTACCAATAAAAAAATACTCCATTGTTTACTAAATAAGGAAGTCACTTTCTTTCTATATACAAACAATATTATAATGAAAATAAAAAGTGCCACATCTTTTACAAAAGTCTCTGTATTGCTTATTTTGATACAATCTCCAAAACAACCACACTCTTTTATATTGCCTGTAAATAAAGCATATGCCGTAAGAAACGTAAACAGCGCAATTAGTAATAACAATAAGAATGAAAATAATTCATATGCATAACCAAGTATCACCGCTACGCCTGCAATAATTTCAAAGGCTATCATGCAAATAGAAAAAACTAAGGCCATGGGTATGAATGCCGTCATGTGTAAGACCTCAAAAAACTCCGTCATCTTATAGCTTAAACCCAATGGATCATTAGCTTTTATTAAACCTGAGAAAATAAACAAAACCCCAACGAGAATGCGTAATAGAATTAAAAAATATTTCATAATTGAATTTTATTTAGATAAATAGTTTGCGTTAATTAAAGCGAAAATGGCATAATTGATAATGTCAGCAAAATTAGCATCAATACCTTCTGAAACTTGAGTTTTGCCATCATTAGCTAAAATCTGTTTTATGCGTAATAGTTTTACTAAAATAAGATCAACAAAAGATGCTTGATTCATTTCTCGCCATGCTTCTCCATAATCGTGATTTTTTTGCATCATTAAATCCTCTACATGTTGAGCTTGTGTCTGATAATTTGTATTAGCGGCCGCTAAAGTTAAGTCCACAGGCGTTTCCTCCGATAAGCCTCCTTGTATTAATGCAATGATACCATAATTAACAATACCTACAAATTCACTGTCTATGGAATCGCCAATTTTCTGCGTTCCCGTCTCTTGAATTTGTCGAATTCGACTGGCTTTAATGTATATTTGATCTACAATTGATATGGGTCGTAGCATTCTCCAAGAAGTACCATAATCACGAGTTTTTTTCTCAAATAATTCGTGACAATGCGTAATCACTTCTCGATATTGCTTTAAGGTTTGATTCATGGACTAAAAATACTGCTTTAAATTTAAAAATTATGCTCAAAAATACACAATTACCAATACAAAATACCTTGCAATCTAAAGGGGCAATTTTAGACCTAAGCAAACCTGTAGTTATGGGTATTATTAATTTGAATGAGGCATCCTTTTATGCTAATAGCCGAATCACTAATGCGGAAGAAGCACTTGTAAAAGCTACGCAAATGTTGGAAGAAGGGGCAAAAATTATTGATTTAGGAGCAGCCTCAAGCAAACCTGGCGAACCGATTTCATCTCCTGACCAAGAAATTGAAGTACTTATTCCAGCTATTGAACGCATTAAGAAACACCATCCTTCTTGTTGGATATCGGTAGACACCTACCATAGTAAAGTTGCAAAGGCAAGCATACATGCTGGCGCAGATATGATAAATGATATTAGCGCTGGACTAATCGATGAAAACATGCTGCCATGCATAGCTGAATTACAAGTACCCTACTGCATGATGCACTTAATAGGTACTCCGGATACCATGCAATCTAATTGCCACTACGATGATCTTGAAGCAGCTGTATTAGCTTATTTTATGGAACGAATTAAAACCGCCGAAAGCTATGGCATTAAAGATATCATCGTAGATCCAGGGTTTGGATTTTCTAAGGATACTAATCAAAATTTTGAATTACTAAAAGAATTACGATTTCTTGAAATACTCGGGAAACCTATATTAGTTGGGCTCTCTAGGAAATCTATGATCTATAAATCACTTGATTGCAAAGCAGAAGATACACTCAACGGCACTACCGCATTACATGTTGTAGCCTTACAACAAGGAGCAAAAATATTGCGCGTTCATGATGTAAAAGAAGCCGTTGAAGTTATTCAATTAATGGAGTTATTGTAAAGCTTATTTGATATAACCAAATTTCAAACCAAATTGCACCAAGGCTTCGCGATCAGTAGCAATAGCATTTAATGAATTTAAATACGTATAGCCTATACCAAATTCAACACCGAAATAGAAATTATTAGTTGGGCGTACATTCAATGAGTTAGTAATAAGCATGCCAAATTTAAAAGCATTTAAATTAGAGGAAGTTTTATAATCAAAGACATAATTATAAGGGCTTAAAGTGTCTACTTTGTAATAAGTTGTTGTTTGATTCTGCTTACCTAAAGCCATTACTAAAGATGCACCTACAGCATAAGATACACGCTTGTTAGAACCTCCAGGATAAACTTTAATTCCCGGATAGGCATTGAAATACGTTAGATTTCTGCTGGTAGTTGATTGGGATGAAAAATAGGAATTATAATAATTGTTTCTTTCCACTTCAGGAAAAGCAATTGATATAGGAAGATACAAACTAAAAATCCCCTTCGTATCTAAGAAATGCTCATAAGAAAAAGCAATACCAATATTCTCTTCCGATACATGAAACGGATTAAATCCATATATACTAACAGGCTTTTTTTCTTGAGCCCAACTAAATGAAGCTGATAATAACAAAACGGATAACAATATTTTTTTCATACTTAAATAGTTTTATGTCTTACAAATGGTTTAGTGCTATCAAATAAAAAGCGATAGGTACTTAGTATTCTGCTCCTATGCGTACCCAAACTCTCCGCAATATTAATCATTTTTGGATTAAAATCGCCAATCCATTGCATCTCAAAATCGGTATAGTTTTTAGCATGCTGTTTTATAAATTCAGCTCCTTCTACAATCATAAACGCATCAATTCCTTTTCCTTGATATGCCGGGACAATACCAAACACTAAGCCAACAAATCGATTATTGGTAGCGAACATTTTTAAGAATAGAAAATACAATTTATATAACAATGAAAAATGACCATTCATTTTTTTAAACCATTGATTTAGGTCGGGCAGATTAATCCAAAATGCGATAGGCTCATCATTATGGAAAACAAACCAATTAAGTCGTTCGTCCATAACGGGTTTCATTGTTTTAAATAATTTGACAACTTGCTTTTCTTCTAGTTCTTTCCCGCCACCATGACTTGCCCAGGCTTTATTATAAATAATAGTGAAGTCTTTTGCATACTTTTCTAAAGCACGCTTTTTCATATGAATTGCTTTATATGATTTATCTAAAGAAATCTCTGCATGGCGTTGATAAAACTTATCTTGTAACTTATTATCTACCGACAATGCATAACAATGCTGATGGAAATAGGGTTGAAACCCATAAGCTTCAAACAGTTGTTGATAATAAGGCGGATTATAATTCATTCCATATAGCGGCTCATGAAATCCTTCTACCAATAAACCCCACCATTTATCTCGCTCACCAAAATTAATGGGTCCATCCATAGCCTCCATTCCCTGCTCCTGCAACCAATTTTTACAATGATTAAAAATAAAATCTGCTGCCTTTTGATCATTTATACATTCAAAAAAACCTATCCCGCCAGTTGGTTGTGCTTCTTTATATTGGCGATTTACGAATGCTGCAACTCTGCCGATACATTCCTCAGCATCATTCAATAATAACCACCGTTTCGCCACACCTCGTTTAAAAAATTTATTTTTTTGCTCATCAAAAACCTCTTCAATATCCTTATCTAATGGACGAATCCATTGCGAGTCTTGGGCATTGATAGTAATCGCTATTTTTAAAAAGTTTTTTTTATCCTTGCTGGTTTGCACTTCGTGCATTCTCATAACTTCTGATTTTAATCAAAAATACAAATAAGCATTCAAGAATTGGTATTTAAGAACCACAAAACTAGTGGCTGCTCTATAAAAATAATTTATTAGTTTGCACTGCAAATGAATTGGATCATATTTCTCTTAGGACTCTCAGCTTGCTGCTGGATGTTGTGGATGGTATATAAAAAAGATACCCATAGCGGTGTGCCCTACCCATTAATAACAGCAGGATTGAGAATGTGTAGTTTTATATTGCTGCTTATTTTATTGGCTGCACCAAAGATTACCTTTCACTCTAAAATGCAACTTAAACCGAAAGTAATTTTGTTAGACGATCGATCTACATCTATAGCAAACATATTACATAAGGACACCAACTTAGTAAAGGAGGCAATAAATAATTTTAATGAAATTCTAGGCACAGGTTTTATATTGCAACACTATTACTTCGACGAGGAACTCACTAATAATCAAAAACCCTATTTAGGCGAAGCAACAAATATTAGTAAGGCCCTTCAAGAAGTAAGTACTAAAAATATAGATCAAAATATAGCTGCTATCCTTCTTATTAGCGATGGACAGTATAATCTAGGAAGCTCACCCAATGCTACAACCCTACCAAATACAGCACCTATATATTGCATAGCTATTGGTGACACCAATAAAATTGCGGATGTTGCTATCACGAAATTATATTACAATAAAACTGCGCTACTCAATAATCTATTTGAAATAAAAGCAGATATTAAATTTCAACACGTCGGCAATCAAACATTTACATTAGCATTGAAGGAAAACAGTGTGGTGATTCAAACTAAAACCATATCCGCTAGTTTACAAGAACAAGTAAAAACAATTGCTTTCCTACAAAAAGCAACGCAAGAAGGGCTACATAATTATTGCATAGAAGTATCAAAAACAGCGCAGGAAAGTAATGTTCAAAATAACCAGCAATTAGCAACCATTCATGTAAAGGCAGAAAAGAAACAAATTGCTATTATTGGCGATGCTCCACATCCAGATATGCAAGCCATCATTGCAGCACTTGATAAGAATAAAAGTATCCAATTTATATCTTTCATAGGAAAATCACCCAGCGAGACTGACCTAAACAAACTTGATGCGGCTATCTACTTTTATCCCAAAAAGGAAGATTGGAAAATAATAGCTCAAAAAAAACCAACCTGGTTATTTATGGCAGGCAATGAGGCAGGATTTACTGGCTCAGAAAAAAACAAGATAAACCCTAGGAGTAGTATACAATTCAATAAGCAATTTTCATTGTTTGAAATAAAAGCTAACATGCAAATTTTAGCTGCTCAGTTACCGCCACTTCAACAACATTTCAACTCCTTACCCTCCTTAGCCAATGCAGAACCATTAGCCTATCAAGGCTCAAGCCCTATTTGGATAATGGAACCAAGCTTACCTTTTAAGGTCATAACCCTCGGAGAAGGCATATGGAAATGGCGTATGTTTGAATATAAAAATACGCACAGTCATTCCCTACTCGATGAGTTGATTCAAAATGCTATTACGCTGCTTACGCAACAAGATCGTAATAAAAAATTATCCGTTCATCCAATAAAAGATGCTTTTAATAACAATGAAATTGTATCTTTTATCGGTAGCCTTGAAGATGAGCTCCATAATGGAGAGCAAGCAGCCGTTAAACTATCGATTCAATCCAAAAAAAAAACTATCACTACAGTACTAATGCAATACAATAGTGCTAGTCTGCAGGCTTCTATTGGAAGATTAGAAAATGGACCATATACCTATAACGCCATTACCAATATAAACGGTATTGCTTATGAAGACAAAGGAGCATTTATCGTTAACAAAAAAAGCATGGAGGATGAAACAAACACCGCCAACTGGAAGGACCTACAAGCACTAGCGAATAACAATAATGGATTTGCAACTACCTTAGGATCCTATAAACGTATTGCTGATAGTATTAAAAA
>CAIWHF010000132.1 GCA_903912405.1 uncultured Bacteroidota bacterium
GTAAACGGGAACAGATTTGCTTGTTTGTGCATTAGCAGGTTGCAAACCCATAACAAAAACAGCAAAAACTAATACAATTGCTTTAATACAATTACTGAAAGAAAATGATATCATGATATGCAATACTACGCAAAACTAGGGGTTGATATTGTAAATAGTTGGGAAGTAATTCACAAAAACTAGTGAATTAAAAAGCCGAACAAAAGTCCGGCTTCTTGATATATAGTAGATTGAATCATTAAACAACTGTTCCTCCATCCACTTGACGTGATCGAAGTTGTTTATATTCATCACGGCAATTTTTACAATAAAACCATTCACTTGTAAAAGTGGTCTGTTCTTCTTTTCCACAACTATCACAAACGCGATTAACCTCCGTTCTTTGATACTGAAGTTTGCTTAAATGTTCGTCGATATATACTGGAGGGAAGTCAAACAAATTAACTTCTTCCAACAAGCGCGGATGAACTGGGTAAAATCCATTGGCCCCTTTTACAGCTACCAATACCACTCGTTTGCCCATATCCCTTAAACGCTTTATTAGAGGTTGGTAATCCACATCACCAGCAAGAATACATGCAATATCAAAAGAACCCGAATGAAAAGCCTGAGCCATTACTGCAGTAGACAAGCCTACCTCTAAACAATTTTCACGGCGCCCTGTTTCTTTATTTTTAAAATCGAATTCGTAAATCTCGGTATTATACGCACAACGTTTACTTAGCATTTCATAGAACTGCTTTTCACGAACATTATCATGACCAGGTTTATTTACTGCAATGGTACCAAAGTAATTAGTTCTTACCATATCAACTTTAGCATCTAATTGCTCTTGCAGGTGATTTTTCACCAATAGAGGAAGAGAACGATAATCCAATTCAAAATCTTGACGACCATCCAAATTCAATAGATATGGTCTTACATGATACAACCAACTTCCATCAATAAATAGCATTGCTTTTAACATAGTTCGAATGTACGGCATACAAATTAGGTTTGTCAAATAATCGATCAAATACGAGTTAATTGTTGAAAAGCACTACACCGCAATCGCTATTTAAGATGAATCATTTCACTCGAGAAGTTAAAAACACCACACCAATAAACTCAAAAAAAATAACGTTATAGAACTTAGCATTTACTTAACAACAAACATTGATTAAACGGCTAATTGAAAATCTCGCAAGGCGTCATTTAACGATGTTTTCTGATCGGTACTTTCTTTTCGTTTACCAATAATTAGTGCGCAAGGAACTTGAAAATCACCTGCAGGAAATGACTTCAAATAAGTTCCTGGTATTACAACCGAACGGCTTGGAACAACTCCTTTATATTCAATAGCTTTATCGTTACTTACATCAATTATTTTAGTGGATTTCGTAAGCACTACATTGGCTCCTAGCACTGCTTCCTTTTCAACATGAACTCCTTCTACCACAATACAGCGAGACCCAATAAAACAATTATCTTCAATGATAACAGGCGCCGCTTGCACAGGTTCTAAAACACCACCAATTCCTACTCCGCCGCTTAAATGTACGTTTTTACCAATTTGAGCGCACGAACCCACGGTGGCCCAAGTGTCAACCATGGTACCTGCATCAACATAAGCTCCAATATTTACATAGCTAGGCATCATAATCACCCCTTTCGCCAAGAAACTACCATACCGAGCAATTGCATGCGGAACAACTCTCACACCTTTGCTAGCATATCCATTTTTCAAAGGAATTTTATCGTGAAACTCAAAGGGTCCCACTTCGAAAGTCTTCATTTGCATGATAGGAAAGTATAAAATCACTGCCTTTTTCACCCA
>CAIWHF010000133.1 GCA_903912405.1 uncultured Bacteroidota bacterium
GCTTGTAAAAAAACAGCGACCAATGATACATCTATCATAAATGAACCGATAAGGGCAATGGACTTGTCTTTTACTCCATTAATAGAATCTAATGCTGTTGCGTTTTCGGATAATAACAAAACCATGCCATTGCTTCAAATCTGCAAAAACCATGGTATTAATACCGTTCGAATTCGCTTGTGGCATACACCCATTAATAATAGTAGTAGCCTAACTGAAGTACTATATTTCGCAAAGCAATGCAAATCTGCTGGTTTTAAATTCTATTTAGATCTACATTATAGCGACACTTGGGCTGATCCCGGGAAACAATCATTACCCATCGCTTGGAAAGCATGTACACGATTAAGCTTATTGGATAGTGTTAGCCAGTATACAGAAAATGTCTTGCTCCATTTTAAAAGTCAAAATTGCCTGCCCGATTATATTCAAATTGGCAATGAGGTAAACCAGGGTATGCTATGGGACTTTGGTAAACTAGTGAACTTTAATGATACAAACTGGAATTATTTTAAAGCGCTGCAATTAGCGGCTATTAATAAAATAAAAACAATAATCCCTTCTGCTCAAATAATTTTACACTATGCAGGACTGCAGGGTGCTTATGATTTTTTCAGTAAGGCGCAGCAAATGCAAATACCATTCGACCTTGTGGGTATTTCATATTACCCATGGTGGCATGGCAATATGACGTCCTTAAAAAGTACTTTTGTACAACTGAATCAGCTTTCCAAACCAATAATCATTGCCGAAACCGCTTACCCGTTTACATTAAATTGGAACGACTGGACTAATAATATTGTTGGCACTAGCAACCAATTACTTCCTTCATTTCCGGCATCGCCCTTAGGGCAAAGCAATTTTATTGATAGCCTTTGGAAAATCATTACCCCATCTAATCAAAACCAAGCATTTGGCATTTGTTATTGGGCTCCAGAGTACGTTGCCTATAAAGGCGCTCAAGACACCAGCGCAAGTCCTTGGGAGAATTTATGCCTATTCGACTTCCAAAATAATGCCTGTATCGGCATTAAAGCCTTAGGTGGCAAATAAATTAAACCGTTATATAATGTTTAGAAATAAACTATTAATTTTGACTTTACTTACACATAACCTATGACACTTATAAAATCAATTTCAGGCATTAGAGGAACCATTGGAGGAAAAGCAGGACAAAGTTTATCACCAATTGATATTGTAAAATATACCAGCTCCTACGTGGCGTGGGTAAAAAACAAGCAACCCAACGCAGCAAAAATTATTGTAGGAAGAGACGCCCGCATTTCAGGAGCAATGGTTAGAAATATAGTAGTATCTACCATTCAAAGTTTGGGATTAGATGTTATAGATTTAGGCTTAAGCACTACACCTACTGTAGAAATGGCGGTGCAATTTGCACAAGCCGATGGCGGCATTATCCTTACTGCAAGCCATAATCCGAGAGAATGGAATGCTTTAAAATTATTAAATCATAAAGGAGAATTTATTAGTGCTGAAGATGGGCAATGGATATTAAACCATGCCGAAAACGAACACGTTGATTTCTCGAGCATAGATTATATTGGCGCTATAAATAATGAAAGTAGTTTTATGCAAGAGCATATAGATGCCATAGTAAATCACCCTTTGGTAGATAAAGCTGCTATTGAAAAACGGAATTTCAAAATCGTAATAGACCCTATCAATTCTACTGGAGCAACCTTTGTGCCCGCCTTATTGCAAGCCTTAGGCATTTCGCAAATTGAATTAATAAACGAAACGGTGAATGGCGAATTTGCTCATAATCCAGAGCCTTTACCAGAGCATTTATTTGAATTATGTAGCACAGTAGAAAAACACAAAGCTGATTTAGGCATTGCTGTAGATCCGGATGTAGATAGATTGTGTTTTGTAAACAACGATGGTAGTTTGTTTGGTGAAGAATATACGTTAGTTGCCGTAGCAGATTATATCTTAAGCCACAAAAAGGGAAATACCGTGTCTAATTTATCTTCTACAAGAGCCCTACGAGACATTACCGAAAAGCATGGTGGCACATACTTTGCTAGTGCTGTTGGCGAAGTCAATGTGGTTAATAAAATGAAAGCCGTAGATGCAGTAATTGGTGGTGAGGGCAATGGTGGCATTATCGTTCCGGAATTGCACTATGGTAGAGATGCTTTAATTGGAATCGCTTTGTTTTTAAGTCACTTAGCTAAATTTGGTAAATCCATTAAAGAACTCCGAAACACCTATCCAAATTATATTATTTCTAAAAATAAAATTGAATTAAGTGCAGATGTTAATTTAAAAGATGTTTTAGAAAAGATAAAAGATAAATATAAAAACCAACCAGTAAATACGGAAGATGGTGTAAAGATAGAATTTGACAAAGATTGGGTACATCTAAGAGGCTCTAATACCGAACCCATAATTCGTATTTATGCCGAAAGCAGCTCTGAAACAATGGCTGATAATATTGCAAAACGTATCATGCAAGACATTAGAGATATTATGTAAATAAAAAATCCCAAATCATTGATTTGGGATTTTTTATTGTATTAAGCTTGTTTCAATAAGGATCTAATTTTTGCTTCCATTTCTGCAGCAGCTTCTGGGTTGTCGTGCAAGAATTGTTTTACCGCTTCTCTACCCTGACCAATTTTGCTATCTCCATAGCTAAACCATGAACCACTTTTTTGAAGCACGTTCAATTCTACACCCATATCTATAATCTCTCCAATTTTACTAATCCCTTCTCCGAAGATAATATCAAATTCTACTTGACGGAATGGAGGAGCCACTTTATTTTTCACCACTTTTACGCGGGTTCTATTACCACTAGCTACATCGCCATCTTTAATTTGGCTTATTCTTCTAATATCTAAACGAACAGAAGCATAAAACTTAAGCGCATTACCACCAGTTGTTGTTTCTGGATTACCAAACATAACACCAATTTTTTCACGTAATTGATTGATGAAAATGCAGCAACATCCCGTTCTAGAAATTGTAGCCGTTAATTTTCTCAATGCTTGACTCATCAAACGAGCATGTAAACCCATTTTACTATCACCCATTTCGCCTTCCAATTCCGATTTTGGAACCAAAGCGGCTACGGAGTCAATTACTACTAAGTCTACTGCACCAGAAGAAATCAATCGATCTGCAATTTCTAATGCTTGCTCACCATAATCGGGTTGTGAAATAATTAAAGCATCAACATCAACACCTAATTTTCTTGCATAATTAGCGTCAAATGCATGCTCTGCATCTATAATAGCACAAATACCACCCGCTTTTTGAGCTTCGGCAATGGTATGAATAGCAACGGTTGTTTTACCAGAAGATTCTGGACCATAAATTTCTACTACTCTACCCTTTGGTAAACCACCAACGCCAAGCGCTACATCCAATCCTAATGATCCGGTGCTTATAACCTCAATTTGCTCTTGATGCTTATCTCCAAGCACCATTACCGAACCTTTTCCGTAATCTTTTTCAATTTTGTCGAGTGCTAATTTGAGCACTTTTAATTTGTCATCTGCTGCAGCCATGATTTATTTTTTATCGTTTTATAATTTAGAATACTATTAAAATCAAATTTATATAAAATGGTTTAAACTTTACAATGCCATTTATCCACAAAATAAAAAAAGTCGCTACTAGAGCGACTTTCCTTATATAAATTAGCTTTACTAAATTCTGAAGTGAGCAAATGCTTTATTAGCATCAGCCATACGGTGGGTATCTTCTTTCTTTTTGAAAGCACCACCTTCATTTTTAGCAGCTGCAATTATCTCATTTGATAATTTGTCAGCCATAGTACGACCGTTACGCTCACGAGCAAAACGAATCAACCATTTCATGCTTAATGAAATTTTACGATCAGGACGAACCTCTGTAGGGATTTGGAACGTAGCACCACCAATACGACGGCTACGAACTTCAACTGCAGGAGTTACATTTTGCAAAGCGCGTTTCC
>CAIWHF010000134.1 GCA_903912405.1 uncultured Bacteroidota bacterium
ATTGTAACATCAAATTCTTTATCATCTAATCTAACATTTGAGATTGAGATTTTGAATTGTTTGTTAGCTGAATTACCGTCAGATATTGTCCAGAATCTAAATAATCTAAAGATATTAGAACCTCTTAATTCAGAAACAATCCATGGAGTTTGAGCTGGTTGATATTGTTTTTTGTATTTTGATAATTTTGTTGAACCGTAATCAACCAAAGATAAATTTAATCCTTTAACTTTTCCAGCTGTGTAATAATTATCAAGCATTTCTTGGTAAACTTCTTCAACAAACAATGATGTTTTCCCATCCAAGTTATTTCTTCCCAATACTTTTGTGATATAATTGTTTTTTGATTTGTTAAAAGATAAATCATATGTGAAAGCTCCAGAAACTGAAGATGTACCAGTTAATGTGAATTTTCCTTTTGCATCATCCAACGAATCTTGAACTGATGTATTAAAAGCAACTGGATAAGTTCCTCCTGTAACTTCAAAAGTTAAACTTTCATTTCCATCATAATATCCTCTACTTCTCAATAAAGCAACAACTTTATCTTCAACATCTGAATAACTTGTTCCAGAATAATATGCAGTTGAACCTGAAGTTTGACCAGTTACATAACTACCAGAAGTTCCTTTATTAGTTAATACCCAATTATTAATGCTTAAACCACTAAATGAACTACCAGTTTTATCAAATACCGTATCACCAAAAGTTAATGTTGAACCAGAAGTTTTTAAAGAAATACCAATTAATTTATCATCGATTAAACCTAAATTATATAATGATTGTAAGAAAGAATCACTTGATGAAAATGCAGTGATATTATCATTTGTATCAGCAGTAAATGTGAATAAGTTAGGGTATGTTGAAATTAATGATACATTTTGACCAGTAATTGTAATTGACCCTGATGTACTAACAATTGGTTGATATCCATAAGTACCCCAATCTGGAACAATAGTAGTTTTATTAGTACCACCATTATATGATGAACTTAACACTGGATATGTAATTGAATGCTGTACACCAAACTCGTCTACATAAGTTGATGTTACATATCTTCCAGCTGTTACTTGTGTTGTATAATCACCAGTTATCACATTGTTTCCAAGAACCCATATATTACCAAAGGTATAACTTACAGTCCAAGATGCACTTGTAGATAAACTAGTTCCATTAGGTGATGCTTGTATTGTATCAGTATCGATATCAGCATCCAATGTGATTGCCCATGCTTTTCCAGCATCATAACCACTTAGACCCAATACTCTAGTTATGAATAATTGGTTTGATTGATTTAAATATTCTTTAGCTACATATGGTAATTCATAGTTAGCATAGTTTGTATTTTTATTTTTTGATGCGTTTCTTTCACCGAAGAAGTTAACAAACTCTCCCCAATCTTGAACGAAAATTGGTTGAAACGCTGGACCTTTAGTTGTTTCCCCAACCAATCCTAAGGTTGTTACACCTATGGATTTTGTTATGTAGGATAGGTCTTTTTCAGAAGTAAACACTCCTGGACTAACAAATGTCTTATTTGGCATATTCTTTTTTTATTTTAAATTGTTATTCAATTTATTATTTAATGTATGTATTATATAAATATGTCGAATAACATCAAAAGAATTAATCTATTATTAGATTAACACATTTTTTTTAAATAGTTGTTCCAGTTAAAGCTTTTAAATATTCTATTTCATTATAAATCTGTATTAATTGATTTTGTTTTTCCAAAATTAACTCTTCTTCAGTTGGTACATAAACTTCAACTTCTTTAACGGTAACAGTGTTTAATGATACGTCATATATTTCAATTCTTTCAATTTCTAATCTAGGCATAATTTTAAATTTAAATTAATAGTTACTATATCCTATAGCTACTAAACCTGATGTAGAAGCTACAGCGGTTGTTGATGGTGATGTTGATGCTGACACTGGCATTGATGCTGGTGTTGCTGATGTATATAAAGTACTAAAATACCAACCCAAATCTCTTTCAGTTGCTGAAGAAGATGCTGATATATCATATAATTTAGATACAATATCAGTTGTTGTATAAAATTTAA
>CAIWHF010000135.1 GCA_903912405.1 uncultured Bacteroidota bacterium
AATTTGTTCTTGCGCATCTAAGATAATCTTGTTTGCTTCCGTTTTTGCTAATTCTTTCGCATCGGTAATCATTTTCTCTTTTATTTCTTTAGCTTCTTTGAGCATAGCAGAACGCTCTTCATGCGCTTGCTTCATCAATTGCTCGTTTTCAGCTTTCATGGCACTCATTTCGCCTTTCACTTTTTCAGCTGTTTGCAAAGCATTTGCAATACCTGTTTCACGCTCATTCAACATGTTTAGAATTGGTTTCCAAGCAAATTTTTTCAAGATCAAAAACACGATCATAAAGGCTAATAACGCCCAAAAAAACAATCCTAATGCGGGTTTTAATAATTCCATTTTATATAATTTTGAATCTAAAATTTAGATACGTTACATTTTAAAATTAACAAGCAGCCTCAGCCCTATGCATTGGCTGCTTGTAATGTGGTTGATTACGCAACTACTGCTAATAATCCAGCAATAACACCGAAAAGAGCAACACCCTCTACAAAGGCTGCAGTCAAAATCATGTTTGCACGGATATCTCCAGCAGCTTCTGGTTGACGAGCGATAGATTCTACCGCACCTTTACCAATTTGACCGATACCGATACCAGCTGTTAATGCAGCAATACCAGCGCCGATTGCGCCAAGACCAGCACCCATAGATGCTTCCAATAAAATTGTGTTTAACATTGACATGTTGTTATGGTTTTAAAATTAAAAAATACTAGGCTGTTGCTTCTTCATGATGATGATCGTGCTCTTCGTGACCATGACCATCTTCAATTGCCTGCCCGATAAATACGGCTGTTAAATTAGTAAAGATGAACGCCTGAATAGCGGCAACCATCAATTCTAAGAAGAACATAAATATAGAAAAGGCTAAAGAAACGATTGAAAATCCATATCCAGCAGCTGGGTTTTGACCCATTTTACTAAAGATAAAGATGAGCGATATAATACTCAATATAATAATATGCCCTGCCAAAATATTAGCAAACAAACGAATAGCTAATGCAATGGGCTTAATAAATAAAGACATGATCTCTATCGGTACTAATAAAAATTTGATGGGTAATGGAACTCCTGGAGGATTTAATAAGTGACCCCAGAAATGTTTGTTAGCGTTGATTAATAAAACTATAAATGAAATTAAAGCTAAACAAGCTGTAACGGTAATATTACCCGTAAAGTTGGCACCGCCAGGTAACAAACCTAACATATTATTAATCCATATGAAAAAGAATAAGGTTAATAATAATGGCATGTATTTTTGATACTTAGCACCTAAAGTAGGTTTCGCTACATCATCTCTTACAAACATAATTACCGGCTCTAATGCATTTTGGAAACCTGATGGGGCTACGTTAGCACCATTTTGTTTGTATTTTTTAGCAACCGTAAGCATAATGATCAATAACAATACAACACCAATCAACATAGATAAAACATTCTTGGTAATAGAAAAGTCATAAAAAGACTCACTTTTATCTTCCGATGCTATTTTATTATGCTCATCTAAGATATAACCATTATAAGCTTCTCTATGCCCTTCATGTCCGAATTTAGAAGAACTGAATACAGATAAGCCTTTTGTTTTGCTGTAAATGATGATAGGCAACGGTAAGCTGATATGATTTTCCCCGACACTGAAAAAGTGCCAATCATGAGCATCGCTTACGTGACCAAAGATAATTTCGGATGCATTAAACTTAGATGCTTCCTCCTTTGTTTCAGCTTTTGCCTCAGCAGCATGATGCTCTTGAGCATAAGCCTTTGTGAATGGAATTGCCATTAAAAGTACCCATGCTAAACCTACTAAATATAAATATTTTTTACCCGTCATTGCTATTCAAATATGCTAAAAAAATGTAATCAAAAGGATACGTCTGCCCCTCAAATTTTGCGCAAAGATATAGTGTATAATTTGATTTTCAAAAATTGATGCTATAAAATATTCCCGTGAAAATCCTTAATTTTATTAAAATTCTTTAAAATATGATATTAATCATTTTAAGGCCAAAAGTAATTGCTAAAGAAAACTAAGTTTGTAATTTAGCGCTTTATTTTAAATCAAACGAAATCAATTTTTATGCAAGAAAACGGAATTAAAAACCCAAACGCAACATTACAAGATTTGGGCATTAATGCAGCTATTGCAAATTGGAACTTAAGTTCAGCAGAATTAACCGCTAAAACATTGGAACTCAACCAAGGTGTTTTAAATGATTTAGATGCATTGTGTGTAAACACTGGCAAATTTACAGGTCGTTCTCCCAAAGATAAATTTACCGTAAAGGATGCAATAACTGAAAATACCGTTGATTGGGGCGATGTAAATATCCCTTTTGATGCACAAGCATTTGATGCGCTTTATACAAAAGTTTGTAATTACTTGTCTGGCAAAGAGTTATGGGTTAGAGATGCGTATGCATGTGCAGATCCAACCTATCGCTTAAACATTCGTGTTGTTAACGAAACTCCTTGGGCTAACCTTTTTTGCAACGACTTATTTTTAAGACCTACTGCAGCTGAAATTCAAACACAAAACCCTGATTGGGTTATCGTGCAAGCGCCTTCTTTCCAGGCAGACCCTGCAGTGGATGGTACGCGTCAAGCGAATTTCACTATTGTCAACTTTACTAGAAAAATCATTTTAATTGGAGGCAGTGGCTATACTGGTGAAATGAAAAAAGGTATTTTTGGCGTATTAAACTTTTTATTACCGCATGAGCATAGTGTTTTATCAATGCACTGCTCTGCAAATGAAGGAAAAGACGGAGACGTAGCTTTATTTTTTGGTCTATCCGGAACCGGTAAAACAACCTTGAGCGCCGACCCTAATCGTGCTTTAATTGGTGATGATGAACATGGATGGGCTAAAGGATCCGTATTTAATTTTGAAGGGGGGTGCTATGCTAAATGTATTGATTTAAGTGCTGAAAAAGAACCTCAAATCTACCATGCTATCAAACCGGGTGCGTTGTTAGAAAATATTGTGTTTAATGAAGGTACTAATTCCGTAAATTTTGCCGATGGCTCTATCACTGAAAATACCCGCGTAGCATATCCTATCGACCATATTGACAATGCTAAAACGCCATCTTATGGCGGAAACCCTAAGAATATTTTCTTTTTAACTTGTGATGCTTTTGGTATTTTGCCTCCTATTTCTAAGTTAACTACGGAGCAAGCTATGTATCACTTCATCAGTGGATATACCGCAAAAGTAGCTGGTACAGAAGTAGGTATTACCGAACCTCAAACCACCTTCTCTGCTTGTTTTGGACGTGTGTTTTTACCGCTCCATCCTACAAAATATGCAGATTTATTAGGTAAAAAATTAGCTGAGCATCCAGAAGTTAATGTATGGTTGATCAATACTGGCTGGAGCGGTGGCGCTTACGGAACAGGAAGCCGCATGAGCTTAAAACATACGCGCGCTATGATTACGGCTGCTATGAATGGCGAATTAAACAACGTGGCATATGAGGCACACGACACCTTTGGTGTATTAATTCCGCAAACGTGCCCTAATTTACCAAGCGAAATATTAAACCCTCGCACTACTTGGACCGACAAAGCTGCTTATGATGAAAAAGCAAAACACCTTGCTGAATTATTCGTTAAGAACTTTGAAAAATATGCCGCACAAGCTAGCGAAGCTATTTTAAGTGCTGCACCAAAAATCTAAATACATAAATATCGTTTAAAAAAATCTACCCTCTGGGTAGATTTTTTTTATTGTATCTTAGTATCGTTTTGAAAAATTTTCTTCTCCTAATAGGCATCGCCGTTTCGATGTTGGCAATTGCCGGCATCATGCCAAGCTATTGGCTATTGAAATGGCATGCAAAAAAAAATGCCATCCAACACATTGCTATTATGCATAAGGATGCATTAATATCTATTCGTGCAAGCCATATAAATAAAGGAGCTTGGGAAAATGAACAGGAATTTAATTACCAGGATATACAGTATGATATTGTAAGCATGACCGTAAAAGGCGCTGATACAGTGTATTATTGTTATGCCGACCAAGCGGAATCAAACTTAAACAACAAACTCAAAAATGCTGTAGAAGAGCAACTGCAGCATAATATTCCTTTAAAAAATAAAACCAAACAACTAATAAGTCAACTGCAAGATTTATTCTTTTCGGATAGTAGACCCATTAAGCTTCCTGTTCGCATATTTAGGCAATCTCTTAATTCCCAAAACGCTAGTATCGCTATTAAAGATTGCTTTTTAAAAGCATTGGATCGTCCACCAATTGTTTAGTAAAACCCATCGAATCAACTAAACAATTTATCCATTTCAACTTTAAAAATCATGAAATTTACTAGTTCCTTACTAGTGGTTTTATTTCTATGTGCAGACATTCAGGCTCAGGAAGCAACCACTAAAGAAAGCATTTCACTTTTACCTATTGCTGTAAAAAGCAGAAAGAAAACAGAAAAAGAAAGAGCCGAATTCAAACGTCACGGACAAAGTACCGAAGCACTTACCGAAGCAGAATTGAATAGAAACAATAGTGCATTTATTGAACAT
>CAIWHF010000136.1 GCA_903912405.1 uncultured Bacteroidota bacterium
ATTGTTTATAAATAATTAATGTTTACATTTGTACAACACAAAACAAAAACAACAAATCATGTTAGAAGAAATCGAATTATTTCGCACACGAATGGAGGCTATTGGCCTTGATTCAAACAAATTTTTTGCAATTAATTTTAATTGTAATGGTACAACTTGTTTACTATGGGAGGATCAATTAGACCCATACATAATCATGAACTCGGGTATTCCATTTGAGTTTAAAAAAACCCTTTTTAATGAATTTTATTTTAACCTATACAAATTAACCATTACGGTATGCAAAAGACCATAAAGAAAATTAAATTATTCTTTTATAAAGAGGAAGATAATTTATTTGCGGTTAAGATAGACTACAATAAATTATTTTATGAAATATACTCCCTTAATCATACGGAACGTAGATTATTAGGAGGTGAAAATGATCGAATAGAGGCTTATTTTATGCGAAAAAAGTACGTTAAAATTACCGAAAAAGAATTTATCAAATTATTAACTCAATTTAATTTAAACAATTAGAATTATGTCTATTATTCCAAAAACTGGAGGCTCAAGTGCCCCAAGAAAAGTTTGTCCAAGTGGATCACACGTTGCTCGATGCTACGGAATGATCGAAATTGGTACGGTAGAGCAAGTTTACCAAGGTGAATCAAAAAAAGCACACAAAGTTATTATTGACTTTGAATTGCCTTTAGAAACCGCCGTATTTAAAGATGGCGAGGAAGAAAAGCCATTTGTAATCTCTAAGGAGTATACATTATCATTCCACGAGAAATCTACTCTTAGAGCCCATTTATCATCATGGAGAGGAAAACCTTTTAGTGATTCGGAAGCGGGTAGTTTTGATATTACCAAATTAGTTGGAATACCAGCAATGGTTAATGTTATTCATAAAGCCTCACAAGATGGGACTAAGACTTATGCTAATATTGCATCTATATCCCCAATGCCTAAAGGACTTACCTGTCCCGATCAAGTAAATCCATCAAGAATATTAGCTTATTCTAATTGGAATCAAGAAGTATTTATTGGTTTGCCCGATTGGTTGGCCGATAAGATTAGTTCCACTCCCGAATACAAGGCTAAATTTGCAATGCCAAATGAGCCTATTGCTAAGTTAGATGTAATTGCCACCGAAGATGATGGTTTACCTTTTTAAAATGGAAAAGAACCTAAATCCTTTAGCTAAGACCATTGCAAATAGCATTGGCAAGACCGCAAGAATTACCTATAAATTAGGGCCATGGGAGGAAATAATTACCTCTCAAATTCTTGACATTACCGATTCGCATTTAAGTGTAATCATGGTGCATCCCGAACCTTTTTATAATAGCGATATTAAAAGCAAGGAATATAAAGCCGATAATATTTCAAAGCAAGTTCCAAAATTGGTTACCACTCAAATGATACCAATCAATAACATTTTAGCATTTAGAATAGTATGACCAAAGTAAAAGAATTATATCCTATCCCAAGAGATAGAGGATACTTGGAACTTTATGAAGAAGTTGCCAAGTCATTAAATAAAAAAGGCAAATTGCCATATCGAGCAAGAGAATATTCATCCGCAGTTGTCCAATCTCATGTTTTTAAGAGGATTAATGATCCTCAAATTCAAGAAGAACTTGAACTTATTGCTAAACAATGGTATAATGAAAGTTAAAGATTTAATGGAAGAACAAATCAATTTGATTTCAAATGCACATTGGGATAGCATTTTCATCTTATTAGAATTTATGATGAATGATATCACTCCTGGAGACTTTCATGAATTTACTCCCAAAGGAAATTTTAAGGAATACTTTCAAAACAAATATCAAGTTAAACTAAAATCATAATGGATAACGCACAAATCATTGAATTACTTAAAGATGACAAGAATTATTATGGTGAGTTTGGTCACAATTTTTTGTCAAATAGTGACATTGGCACATTGATTCACAACCCAAGAATGTTTGGTAAAAAGTCTGAACCATCATTGGCTATGCTACAAGGTTCATATTTTCATACCGCTTGCTTAGAACCATTAAAGTTAAAGGACTTTATCTTAATTGATGCCTCCACAAGAACGACTAACATCTACAAAGATGCTTGTAAGGATTATAACACTAATTTCTTATTGCTAAAGAAAGAAGCCGAAGAAGTAGATCAAATGGTTATGGCATTGAGAGAGAATAAAGAATTATCTAAATTGGTTTGGGATAATGGAATTAAATATGAAGTTCCCGTTTTAGGTGAGATTCATAATTTAATGTGGAAAGGTAAATGTGACATCATTAATGGTGATAATATTTATGATCTCAAGACTACCACATCCCTTGATGATTTTAAATATTCAGCTAAGAAATATAATTATGATTCTCAAGTTGCCGTTTATGAGCATTTAACGGGAAAAAAGATGTCATTTATTGTGATCGAAAAAGGAACTAATCGTTTAGGATACTTTCAATGTTCTGATGAATTTCGTGAATCGGGTTGGACTAAGATGGCTAAAGCTGTTGATAACTACAATAAGTTCTATGGCTCTAATCCTACGGAAGATGTTTCCCAATATTTTTTAAACTCTTATCTATTTTAAAATGAAAAGACACCAATTTAAAACTAATGAGTTAGGTTATACCTTTAACGAATTTTCAAATAATTTATTTTATCAACTAAACCTTGCTAAACAAAAATTAAATGGCAAAAATCCAAGTGCTTCGACTATTAAAGAAGGAGGTAAATATCGCCCTAATCAAACAACTAATTCTTGATTATGAAGATTATAAGGATTTACCTAATGTTAACATTTATAATATGCTTGATAATAAGTATCAATTGTCTTTTAAAAATGAGGAAGATGAATACAAAGATCATATCGGAATATGAACCCAATCGAGAATTTGGCATTGAAACTTCTTGTGATCTTTATATTGATAATTTGCCTAAAGGAAGATACACCAAAAGCGGAATAAGATTTAAGGATGAAAGACAATAAGCAAGAAGGTTATAATCAAATAGCTTTAGAGTGGGTAGAAAAGTATTTAAGTGAGAATGATACCATTATTGACCTCAAATCATTTGATGGTATCATTATTCACAATACTCATACCACATTAAGAATTTGGATTAATAGACTCAAGGATTCTAAAAACCGAGAACAACACGCATCTTTTATGAAGATCAAAAAATTTAAAGATTGGTTACTTAAAGAAAAT
Organism: uncultured Bacteroidota bacterium; assembly: GCA_903912405.1. Taxonomy (GTDB): domain Bacteria; phylum Bacteroidota; class Bacteroidia; order Chitinophagales; family Chitinophagaceae; genus CAIWHF01. Next base: position 3,198 of record CAIWHF010000136.1, read on the forward strand.
CAAAATGAAACAATTTAATATGTTTGGGTTAGAGCACGATCCTAACCAAGAAGAAAAGAAATATAGTTCAAAGATCGAATCGCCGATTTACGAACCAAAATATCCAAAGCCTCACATCATGGAACTTTGTGATAAATCGAAAACTCATAGATTATTAAAAGAGATTGATTCATCAAGCCTACCTATGGATGAAAAGAATTTTTTAATGGATGCAGCGAGGAGGCATAATGTTTTCAACTATGAAAAAATAGCCGATTATTATGCACGATCTTCTAAAGAAATGCAAGACCTTATGGAGAAAAGCGGTTTGGTGATCATAGATTTTGAAAAAGCTATACAATTAGGTTACATTAAATTGTGTGATGAGATTAGAAAACAATACATGGAAGACTATGGAGAATAATTTTGCGGTGTTTATTCTAACACATGGAAGACCCGATAATATAAAAACTCTTTCCACAATTAAAAAATGTGGTTATACGGGCAAGATTTATTTTATCGTTGATAATGAAGATGAATCTATTGATAAATATATCAAGAATTATGGTGAGGAATTTGTCAAAGTATTTGATAAAAAAGATATGGCGAATAGTGTAGATGAGGGCAATAATTTTGATGAAAGAAGAACTATTACTCACGCAAGAAATGCTTGTTTTAAGATTGCAAGAGAGATTGGGATTAAATATTTTGTTCAATTAGATGATGACTATTATTATTTTGGTTATCGGTATGATACGGGGGCTAAAATTATAAAGAATTTAGATCGAGTATTTTCAATCATGCTTAATTTCTATAAAAATATTGATGCTAAATCTATTGCTTTTGGGCAAGGTGGTGATCACATTGGTGGATTTAGTGGAATTAAATTAAAGAGAAAGTGCATGAACTCATTCTTTTGTAGTACCGATAGAGAATTTCAATTTATTGGTGCAATGAATGAGGATGTTAATACTTATACAACATTAGGAAATCGTGGTGATCTATTTTTTACTTTTACTAATATTCAATTAGATCAAAAGGATACTCAAAGCCAATCAAACGGTATTACCGATATGTATGTAAGGTATGGTACTTATTGTAAAGCTTTTACTACTACAATGATGCACCCAAGTGGAGTTAAGGTTTCAATGATGAATAGTAGTCATCCAAGGATACACCATTCAATTAAATGGATTAATACAACTCCAATGATCATTAACGAAAAACATAAAATTAAATAATGGATAACAAAATAGGGCTTGGAGATTTACTTAATGAAGTATTATCCAAGATGCAATTGGAAATTAAAGACCTTGCTTTAATGGTATCACTTAATGATACTAAACTTGAACGAACCGAAGGATTAAAATTAATTTATCCTAAACAAGAAGTAGTGTATAGTATTCCTAAAGTAAATGCTCAAGAATTGCTTGAAAAAGTAAATGCCAAAGAAGAACTTTTTAATAAGTTTTGGGAAATGTATAATAAAAAAGTTGGTACAAAAGATGCTAAAATTAAGTTTTTAAAGTTGTCGGATAAAGATATAGAAGCTATCTTTAAAACTTTACCACATTATATTAGATCAACTCCCGATGTGAAATTTAGAAAGCATCCCTTGACCTACATTAATCAACGTACTTGGGAAGATGAAGAATATATTCCAAGAACAATAGAAGTCAAAGTAAATCCTTTTAGATTCTAATATTACAACAACGGAAAATCATGAAAAATCAATCTATCGCATTCGCCGACCTCGATGCGGAAAAGGAAGTCATCGCACTTCTATGTAATTACCCAGCTTATACTAAAGACATTCAAAAACTTATTACCACGGATGTCTTTCATTTTAATGCTACCAAGAGTGTTTATTTGACTTGTGTTGAATTATATTCGGAGAAAGGTACATTTTCCTTATCCGATGTAATTTTGAGGCAAAAATCCACCAATAACCATGATTGGGCGGTGGTAATGTCGGCAACAACCAACAAAAATCCAATAAATGCACATGAACTTGTGATGTATCTTGCCGAATTAAAAGGCAAAAGGGATTTGCTTAATTTATCCAAGGAAATTAATAATGATTTAATGAATGGAACGGATTATTTTGAAATGGTCGACAAGATCAATAAGATTAACAATCAAGATTTAATTAAGGAAGACAATAATGAAATTTTAGATATGAAGTCCGCATTGTTATCGGCGGTAAATACAATTGGAAATGTGATGACTAATGGCACATTAAGTGGTGTACCAACGGGCTATCCTAAGTTAGATGAGATTACGGGAGGTTGGCTAAAAGGTAATGTAATATTGTTTGCTGCACGACCTGGCCAAGGTAAGACCATAGCCCTATTAGAACATACAAGGTGGGCGGGTCAAATGAATAAAAGAGTATTATTTCTTTCATTAGAAATGCCCGTAGTTTCTTTGATTTACCGAATGATTAGTGGACAATTGGATGAGTCTACCCCATATTCTAAAATCAAAACGGGAAGAATTAATGCGGAAACATTTACAAACATTCAAAAAGAAGCGGTAACTAACCTTGAAAAGTTACCTATTACTTGGTACGATGGTGCTAACCGAGATATTAATTATTTAACAAACTTGATTCAAAAGATTTGTAGAGAGAAGAAGATAGACATGGTCGTAATCGACTATTTACAACTCCTAACCGACAATTCTATTAAATCAAATAATGAAATTGAAGTAGTAGGAAGTGTATCCAAGAAGATACAACAATTAACAAAAAAGTTAAATATACCTTTCTTATGTGCTGCCCAACTTAATAGACAATCCGAAGGGAGAACCTCACATAGACCCAAGCTAAGTGATTTACGATCAAGTGGTCAAATAGAACAAGATGCCTCGGTTGTTATTGGTTTGTATCGTGAGGATTATTATGCTTATGAGAAAGCAAAAGAAGAAGGTAATATAGATTTTGAATTTACAAATAAGATAGAATACATATTCATGAAAAATCGTGATGGTGACACACGAACCGCAGATATGTATATTGATGTGGCTACAAGTAAGATTAGAGAACTTGACATTGTCACTAATAAACCATTAGGCTTTTAGTTTGATTTTCCAAAAATTGTGAATCCCCTTTGGCTATGCTATTGGGGATTTTTGTTTAAAAGCAAAAGGTGACAATACTTGCCACCTATGCTCAACCTAACCACAAAACAAATCAACGAAAAACGCAATGTAAAGGTATCAAAATAAATTAGTTCTAAAAACTTATTTTAAAGTCCTTATCTATGAATATATTTTTGACCTTAGATTTCCCATCTTTAATATCAACAATTGCAAATCCATGATTGTGCATTGAAAATGGCATATATTTAGGAGATAAAACGGTTAGACATCCCGTTGTATAGGTATTAATAAATTCTTTAAAACCCGTTTTCTTTTGAGCAAATGAGGTTTTATGTACATGACCCATTAAAGTATTACAAAGGGTTTTGTTCATAAGGTTTTGTGCGGGATTTACACCTCCAGCACCATATAGTTCGTGGCCATGAACTACTAATAGATCACCCATTTCCATTCCTTGATAATCTTGTACCATTTCTATTTGGTATTTATCAAAATGAAAAAATACTTCAAATTGTAAATCATGAATTTGAGCAAATTCTTCGGCTTGAACTTGTAAACTTCGAGCATATCTTTGCTCATGGTTTCCTAACTTAAAATAAATAGGAATAGTTGGGAATAAATCTCTAAGTTTTTTTAAGAACTCTCTATTCATTTCTACTTCACGTTTGAAATCCCTCATGTCTTTTTCCTTCTCATGCCTACTTACTGAATAAAAATCAAAGCAGTCCCCGTTTAAATAGAGGCAATCAATGTTTTCTTCCCTTAAATGCTTAATTGAAATTGTCAATGCCTCCAAAGAATGGTATGGAAAATGAATATCCGATAATATACCTATCTTCTTTAAATGACTTGGTAGTTTAGTGGATTCATATTCATGAGTCAAAGATTCGGGAATCCCAAAGTTGTCTAATAAATCAAGATTATAATCAATTTTATCATTTATAGTTATTGATTCTTGCCTTTCAATTAATGACCTTTCCATAACGGTAATTCCATTCATTGACATGAACTTCTTTAATTGTTGTGGGCTTGCATATCCGTATTGATTATAATATGCCGAATAGAAATCTACTTTAGGCAATTTCGTACTATAAAAATGTTTCTTTATAGCATCAATTTTGTGTTGCTTATTCATTGTTCAGAATGGTTTAAAAAATCGGAAATATAAGTATCCGACTATGATTAGGGATTCAAAGAAAATAGTAATGATTGCCCACATTGGAACTACGTTTTTTACTACTACTTTTTCATAGAATTTTATTTCTTGATTATACTTTGTACGGTACTTTGAATCATACACGTTAGCAATAGAGTCAATGTCTACGGTAGCTTGAATTTTGCCTTGTACGGTGCGAATTATGATCTTACCTTGTGGTATCCTTATTTTGCTATAAAAGTTGTTTAAAAGCCCTAAAGAATCGCAAGGATTGTCTATTGTCAAGGTATCATGTACCGCATTAAATTGTGTAATTACTTTGTAATCACGAATAGTATCGTGAGTCACAATTTTTTCAAATTTTGTGACAGTTTTAGTTGACTTACAAGAAGCGAAGATTATCAACGCAAAAATAAGGAGAATAAGTTTTTTCATGAGAAGTAGAGTTGTGCCTCTTCAGTTCTTCTTGTTATAAGCCCTGGTAGTGTCTTGCCTCCACCCTTTGTCCATTTAAGAAATTCGTCTTTAATAGTTGGGTTATCGGGATTAACATTTACCTTTTTTAGTAATGTAGAAGTTTTTAAGTTTCCTACACCACAATTGTAAGCAAAAGAACAAAGGGCATCAAATTGAGATTGGTTTATTGTATCAATGCAATAGGAATCTACCGCACGTTCAAAAGAAACTAAAAGAGCCTCCAATAATAAGGTGGCTCTCTCTTGTGTTATCGGGGAGTCGGTTAATTTAACCTTACTCCCATCTTCGTAGTAAGTCGAACCAAAACCTATGGTAGGAACTTTGGCAGGGCATAAATATGGTTTAGAACTAAATCCTTCGTACTTCTTGATTAAGTCTAATCCCTTAATGCTTATTTTCGTTATCTTCATTAGTTAGACCTAATTTGGTTCGTAACTCCACGTTCTCGGCTCTTAATGTATGAATCTCATTAGTTAATGTTTCTACTTTATCTTTCAAATCCGCAACTTCCGCTTTCATATCCGTAGCCATTTCTCTCCAAATTTTAATTGCTTCTTGAACATTAGTAATTTCACTTCCTTGTATTTCTACGTTCTCTTTCTTTCTACCCATTGCCCAACCAAATAGCCCACTTAAAGCGGAGAATAATCCTGGAAGTATAAAATCTTTATCGAAAAAATCCATTATGAAATCCAAGGTAAAGGTAAAACAATAATAGGAGGATTAAGTGTACTATTAATTTGAGCATCAATACCTAATTGCATAGCCTCAACATTTAAAGAACCTTCTAACCAACCAATAACATCGGCTTCGGTTAAATCGGCATAAGCAATAAAGTTTGGATTATCGGGTTTAACATCAAATGTACAAGTACCGTAAATTTCTTCAAAGATGTCTTGATATACACCATTATAACGGTAGTGACATAAGACTACATAATCTTGCAATCCATCTACACTTGGTTTGCAATCTAATTGGACAATGACCCAATTGTATGTAATATCCGAAAGTGTTATAGTTATATTTGACATTTTTATTTATTAATAATGTTGAAATTAGTATTAA
>CAIWHF010000137.1 GCA_903912405.1 uncultured Bacteroidota bacterium
TATCCCGGTTGTTATATTGGCGACAATGTAGTTATCAATGAAGAAACAAAATTATTTGCTAGTGTAAAAATATACGACGATTGCTCCGTTGGTGCGCGTGTTACCATACACTCAGGAACGGTTATTGGTGGAGATGGGTTTGGCTTTGCCCCTCAAAAAGATGGTAGCTTTAAAAAAGTACCTCAAATAGGCAATGTCATTATTGAAGACGATGTAGAAATAGGTGCCAACACTACAATAGACAGAGCTACAATGGGATCTACCATTATTAAAAAAGGTGTAAAACTAGACAACCTTATACAAATTGCCCACAATGTAGAAATTGGAGAAAACACGGTTATAGCTGCACAATCTGGTATTTCTGGAAGCACTAAAATTGGCAAACACAATATGATTGGTGGACAAGTAGGTGTTGTAGGGCATATACACACTGCCAATGGGACTAAAGTTGGCGCACAAAGTGGTATCACAAAATCTATAACTACACCTAACACATCAGTGAATGAAACACCAGCCTTTGATTATAAGGCATCTTTAAAAAGCCAGGCTATATTTAGAAATCTACCTGATTTACAAAAACGCATATTGGAATTAGAACAGCAACTAGCTGCTCTAAAAAACCAAATCAATAATTCATAAAAATATTAAATTATACTTTGTGCAAACAAAATCATCCAATCAACAAACTTTAAAATCTCCGGTAAGCTTACATGGTGTAGGACTCCATACAGGTAGTCATGTAACTATTACGATGAAACCAGCAAATCCGGGCTACGGTATTCGTTTTCAAAGAATCGACCTGCCGGAACAACCTGTTGTTAAAGCAGATGCAGATCTTGTTGTTGATACCTCAAGAGGTACCACACTAGAATACAATGGTGCGCGCGTAAGCACAGTAGAGCACGTATTATCTGCTTTGGTTGGATTACAAATAGACAATGTATTAATAGAATTAGACGGGCCAGAAATACCTATTTTAGATGGTAGTGCGCGTGAATTTATTGAAGCCATAGAAAGCGCTGGTATTCAAGAACAAGAAGCAACTAGAATCGTCTATAGCATTGATACCAATATCCATTTCTATGACCCAGTGAAGAATGTAGATATGTTATTGATCCCTTCTAATGATTATGCTATAACCACACTCATCGATTTTAACTCACCCGTATTAGGCACGCAACATGCTACCCTTAAAAATTTGGGTGAATTTAAAAATGAAATTGGCCCATGCAGAACTTTTTGTTTTTTGCATGAGTTAGAATATTTATTAGAAAACAACTTGATTAAAGGTGGTGATTTAAATAATGCTATTGTAGTTGTTGACAAGGTAGTTGAAGATGATCAGTTAGCTCATTTAGCGAAAGTATTTAATAAGCAGAAAATAGAAGTAAAAAGCGAAGGGATTTTAAACAATATCCAACTTCGTTATCCCAACGAACCAGCTCGTCATAAATTATTAGATGTGGTAGGTGATTTAGCATTAGTGGGTCATGCTTTTAAAGGGCATATCATTGCTTCTCGTCCAGGCCACGCATCTAACGTAGAATTTGCTAAGAAGATAAAACAATACATCAAACAAAACAAACACTTGTCGGATGTACCTGTGTATGATCCTATGCAAGCTCCAATTTATGACATTAACAGAATTGAAAAAGTACTACCTCATAAATTCCCATTCTTATTAGTAGACAAGATCATTGAGCTGAGTGACAAGCATGTGGTAGGTATTAAAAATGTAACTTTTAACGAGCCATTCTTCCAAGGTCATTTTCCACAAAACCCAGTAATGCCAGGCGTTTTACAATTAGAAGCGATGGCGCAAGTAGGGGGTATATTAGCCCTCAACAATATTGAAGATCCACAAAATTTCGATACTTATTTCTTAAAAATCGACAAAGCAAAATTCAAACAAAAAGTAATTCCAGGTGATACCTTAATTTTAAAATTAGAATTAATAAGTCCTATTCGCAGAGGTATTTGCGAAATGAAAGGAACAGCTTATGTAGGTAATAAATTAGTAACCGAAGCTGAATTAGTAGCTCAAATAATTAGAAAAGAAAAACCATGATTCATCCATTAACCTATATTCACCCTGAAGCTAAAATTGCTCAGCACGTTAAGATTGATCCATTTTCTACGGTACATGCCAATGTCGAGATTGGCGAAGGCACTTGGATTGGCTCCAATGTTACCATTATGGAAGGAGCACGCATTGGTAAAAACTGCAATATCTTTCCGGGCACCGTAATAAGTGCTATTCCACAAGATTTAAAATTTAAAGGTGAAGATACCTTTACTTATATTGGCGACAACTGCACTATACGCGAATGTGTAACTATCAATAGAGGTACTGTAGATAAGCAGCATACCAAAATTGGAAATAATTGCTTAATCATGGCTTACTCTCACATTGCACATGATTGTATTGTGGGTAATAATTGTATTTTTTCAAATAATACAACCTTAGCAGGACATATCGAAGTAGGTGATTATGTTATTTTAGCAGGATTAACTGCGGTACAACAATTTGTTAGAATTGGTTCTCATGCCTTTGTAACAGGCGGTTCACTTGTTAGAAAAGATGTTCCCCCATTCGTAAAAGCGGCACGTGAACCCTTGTCTTATGTAGGTGTAAATTCTGTTGGTTTAAAAAGAAGAGGCTTTAGCTTACAGCAGATTAACCATATCCTAGATATCTATCGCATCTTATTTGTAAAAGGGTACAATGTATCCAAAGCATTAAGTATTATAGAAGCAGAAATACCTGTCTCCGATGAACGTGATGAAATCATCACCTTTGTAAGAGAAACAGGAAGAGGTATCATGAAAGGCTATACGAGAAGACAAAATGAAGATCTGTCTTAATAATATTTCGAAACGTTATCAACAAAACTGGATTTTCAAAGATCTTTCTTTGGAAATTCAAGATGGCAGTTCCTTAGCAATTCTTGGAAATAATGGCAGCGGAAAATCAAGCTTGCTACGCATTATAGCATCCATGCAATCAGCAACAAAAGGCGCTATTACGTATACCCATCAACAAGAGCAAATTGAACCAAATGCTATTTACAACATGCTTAGCTATGCAGCAGTTGGCATGCAATTAATAGAAGAATTTACACTAAGCGAATTACTTAGTTTTCATTTTAGTTTTAAGAAAAGTATTAATCAATTGCGTGTTGAGGAAATTATTACAATACTTGACATGAAAAATGTTCAATCAAAATTGGTTGGCGATTTTTCAAGCGGGATGAAACAACGCGTTAAATTGGCGCAAGCAATTTTTACAGACGCTCCATTACTATTATTAGACGAACCCTGTAGTAATTTAGACAAGCATGGTATAGCACAGTATCAAGAATGGATAGCAACGTATCAAAATAACAGGACAATTATTATTGCTTCTAATGATGTGAATGAGTATAGTTTTTGCAAACAACAAATCGTGTTAGCTTAAGCATCTTTACCAACTTCCGCTGGCACCACCGCCTCCAAAACTACCACCACCAAAGCCTCCAAAGCCACCACTGTCGGAATCGTTATTGGAACCACCACCAAAGCCACCGCCCATTAACATGCCTCCTAAAAATGGGGTAATACCCCCTCCTCTATTATTGTTGTTTCCTTTTGATAGGATAAAAATGATTAATAATATGAATAAGATTAAGCCTATGGAAAAGCCTCTAGGTTTTTCAGCTTCTCTTTTTTCTATGCCTTTATATTCTCCCCTAGTTGCTAAATCTAAAGCACTAACAGCTTGCAGTAAACCATCTAAATATTGACCTTGTTTAAATGCAGGTTTGATTTCATTTCTTATAATCCTACCGCACATAGCATCGGTAAGAGCGCCTTCTAATCCCCTGCCCGTTGCAATCGTCACTTTGCGATCTTCTATAGCAACTAATAAAAGAATACCATTCTCTCTTCCCTTTACACCTACACCCCAATGGTTTCCCAATTGCGTAGCATAATCTACAATTTCATAAGGGCCAGTGCTTTGAATAATGACTATAGTAATCTGATTGGATGTTCTTTTTTCTATAGCTTCAACACTATCTTCTAAAAGCTGCATTGCTGCATCTGATAGGATGGACGAAAAATCGTTGACTAAGCGAGGTGGATTGGGAGGATTTGGAAAATCACTATCTGCTGCATGCGTAGTAATACTAAAACAGCAAATAAAAAATAGGGTTAAAAATTGTAGTGCTTTCATTTATTTTCCAAATACGATTTCGTCAGCTAATTCATTATCATTGCTAAATGCATTAGCCGGAAAATGCTCTTGCATAGGAATACTTAGGGTATCTATACAATTTACAATAGCTCGGGTTAGGTCGATAGACTTAACATCTTTTACAAAACCCGTAGCAGCCGTTTCCCAAAAAGTGGCACCACCTGCTTTTTCATAAATAGCATCATCGCCTAAAATGGCAAATTTCTTTGATTTTGTTGCTATGTATAGCAACAAAGCATTACGTTCTTGCGTAGCCTGCATTTGCAACGCTGCAAACACTTCGTTAGCTCTTTCTAAAGGTTCCTCAAAAAAACAATCCTGCTCCATAAAAATGCGGAGCTCACAAGAACTTGTAAGCTCCGCTTTTTTTAAATGCGTTTCTATCAAAGCAATCTCGCTTTGACTAAAAGGATGTTTTTTTTTCTTAAAGAACATAAACTAAAACTGAACTTTTGGTGCTTTTTGTGCTCCTGCTTCTGCTTCAAACATACCTTTTGGTTGAAAACCAAACATACCCGCCAATAAATTATTAGGGAAAGTACGCACCGTAATATTATAAGCTTGCACGGCATCGTTAAATGAGGTTCTTGAAAAAGCTATACGATTTTCTGTACCAGCAATTTCATCTTGCAAAGCCAAGAAGTTTTGGTTGGCTTTCAATTCTGGATATTGCTCAGACACCACCATCAAACGACCTAAAGCTTGGCTTAACTGACCTTGAGATGCTTGAAATTGTTTTAATTTCTCTGGAGTTAGATCATTAGCGTTCATTGTAATTTTAGAAGCACTTGCTCTAGCTTCAATAACAGCTGTTAGGGTTTCTTTTTCAAAATTTGCAGCTCCTTTAACTGTTGCTACTAAATTATCTATCAAATCGGCTCTACGTTGATATTGAGTTTGAACATTAGCCCATGCGCTTTTAACAGCTTCATCTTTGTTTACTAAACTTCTTTGTGTATTACAAGAATAGCAACCACCCATAAATAGAATAAGTAATAAAATACCTACTGGAATAAACTTTTTCATATAAATTAAATTTTACAACACAAAGATACGATAGCTAGCGCAATTCAAAACTCAAAATCTTTGTTATTATTTATTTAAAATTCAATATTCATAGTATCTTGCACTCTATATTTGATGCCCTACTTATGAATTATTCGTATACCAATGATAGCGCATTTGCACAAGAGCAAGATGCCATAGATTTTTTCAATTCTTATAGAAGCCGCTTTCTGTTCCCACAGCACGAAGGTAAAGATGCCGTATATTTTTGTGGCAATTCTTTGGGGCTTCAGCCTCAAAGCACCGCTTATTTAATGCAACAAGAATTGAAAGATTGGGCAACTTTTGGGGTAGAGGGTCATTTTAGAGCAAAAAATCCTTGGATGCATTATCATCACTTATTTTCTGAAAGCTTATCAAAAATAGTTGGGGCACAAAAAGAAGAGGTAGTAGCTTGTAATACCTTATCGGTTAATCTTCATTTATTACTTATCTCTTTTTACCAACCTACTGCTAAGCGCTTCAAAATTATTATGGAAGCGGGCGCTTTCCCTTCTGATCAATACGCCATTGAAACGCAAGTAAAAATGCATCATTTAGATCCACAGGAAGCTATCCTTGAATTGCATCCTAGAGAAGGCGAACATACCTTACGACCGGAAGATATTATTGCTACCATTCATGCCACAGGCAACGAATTGGCCCTGGTGCTTTTAGGTGGAGTAAATTATTATACCGGACAGCTTTTCGACATGCAATCTATAACCGCAGCAGCACATCAAGTTGGCGCTTTAGCTGGATATGATTTGGCCCATGCGGTAGGCAATGTACCCTTAGCACTCCATGATTGGAAGGTGGATTTTGCTTGCTGGTGTTCTTACAAATATTTAAACTCTGGTCCGGGTGGCGTTGGCGGCATCTTTGTGCACGAAAAACATGGCAACAATCCAGCAACGTTTCGCTTAGCAGGATGGTGGGGTAACGATGAGAAAACAAGATTTAAAATGCAAAAAGGCTTTGTGCCTCAAAAAGGCGCTGCAAGCTGGCAAATGAGTAATGCTCCTGTTTTTAACATGGTTGCCCATAGAGCATCTCTAGATATTTACGACAAAACAAGTGTAGCATTATTAAGAAAGAAAAGCCTACACCTAACGGGCTATATGGAGTACTTACTTAATTTATGTACCCACTTACCCTTTGAAATTATTACCCCTAAAAATAATGAAGAAAGGGGCTGTCAATTATCTCTTTTATTTAAAAGCGAAGGCAAGCAATTATTTGAATTCTTAGAGAAAAATGGTGTAATTGCAGATTGGAGAGAACCCAATGTAATTCGCATTGCTCCAGTGCCTTTATATAACAGTTACGAAGATTGTTTCCGATTTTATGAATTACTTATGCAGTATAAAGTAGTAAGTATAAATTAAAAATGGCAGTTTATACCTTAGGCGAAAACATCCTACCTATATTTGATAATCCCATTATTACCATGGGTACTTTTGATGGAGTTCATCAAGGGCATATTCAACTATTTAATAAAATGAAAGAAGAGGCTAAGCGCGTTCAAGGAACGAGTATTGTCATCACTTTTGACCCACACCCACGACAGTTTTTAGACCCCAATTCGGGTGTATTACTATTAACGCCTTTAGCTCAGAAATTAGATTATATTTTAAAATCAGGGATTGACCATGTTGTAGTGGTACCATTCAATAAAGCCTTTGCATCGCTAAGCGCTCAAGCTTATGTGGCAGAATTTATTTGGAAGCAATTTCATCCGCACACAATAATTATTGGTTATGATCATCATTTTGGGCATGACCGACAAGGAAATATAGCTTTACTTAAATCCTATAAAGAAAAATATCCATTTCAACTTATTGAAATTCCTGCATCGCAATTAAATAATATAGCAATCAGTTCAACTAAATTAAGAAAAGCTATAGCAGAGGGTGATTTAAAAACAGCCTTTGAAATGACCCATCGGCATTACAAACTAGAAGGTGTGGTGGTGAAAGGAAATCAAATAGGCAGAACTATCGGCTATCCTACTGCTAATATTAAGCTTACAGAACCCCTGCAATTAATTCCCCAACAAGGTGTATATAGCGGCTATCTTACATTAGCGCAAGAACGATTGGAATGCATGATCAACATAGGCATTAGACCAACTGTAAGCAAGGAAAACAGCATTACAATTGAAGCACATATATTTAATTTTGATCGTACTATTTACGATTCAACCGTTAGTCTTGAAATGTACTCCTTTATAAGATCAGAAATAAAATTTGCTTCCTTAGAAGCACTAAAAAGTCAATTAGACATAGATGCAGAAACTGCGAAAAATGCACTCCACTCGCACTAAATAAAAATTAGTTCCAACTTGCCTATTAATTCTTTTATTAAACTAGCATCTGAAATGGTTGCATTAATCCCAACAGCCTTTCTGCTATATGCTGCTAAAAGTAAAATAGCTTCTTCCAATTGATATAAAGGCACTTTAGGCTTATTATAAGCATTTACAGGCTGAAAATAACCAAGGTATTGTCGATGAAAAGTGCCATAGAAAGTACCAATTAGCAAAGGCATAGGGGCCGACTTAGGATTATTTATAAAATAACTTGCCATTCTGTATAACTTCTCCTTGTCTTTGCTCATTACCAAATTAGGCAAATCAAAAATATTATAATCGCGAGATGCGCCTATATACTTTTTAATCAACTCAGCAGAGAGTACTTTTTCATCTGGAGCATTTAATCTAATCTTATCTAGTTCATTGACAATTTTTTGTAAATCATTGCCTAAAAAACTAGCTATTGTTTCCGCTTCCGCTTGACCAATAGTCCAGTTTTTTGTTTTTCCAAAATCACGAATCCATTTAGGCATTTCCATATCCTTTACCTTTTCAGAGGTAAAATAAACCGATCGAGCTTTAACCACTTTATTCATCTTGCCTCTACCATCTATTTTTTTAAAGCGATGCTCGATTAATAAAATAGTACTTGCCATAGGGTTTTCGAGATAACTGATAAGATTATCTAATTCCTTTAATTGAGCGGCATCATGGAGGATTACAACTTGTTTTTCGGAGAACATAGGAAAGCGTCGGCAAGCATTAACAACATCTGCCCAATTCACTTCACGACCATAAAGCTCAATTAAATTAAAATCTGTATCGTGCGGAGCAAGAATAGCTGATTTAAACAAATGGGTAATTAAATCAATAAAATAAGATTCTTCACCGTCTACAAAATAAACAGGGGCAAGATCTTTCTGATTTATATCATTTAGTATTTTTTGAAAATCAGCTGTCATAGTTTTTTTTAAACTTCAAGTAATGGTGGCATGGGGTCTAAAACAATTCCTTTTAATTTTAAAAAAACTTGAGCTACTGTATACACATCTTTAGCGCAATAAGTAGCAATTCTATTTAAATCATTATCATGCCAATAGACCTTTGCGACATCACTACCACAAATATCATCTTTTGGCGATGGAATAGCAAATAAATGGGCTAATAATGCTAAGGAAATATAGTGCTTATAATCACCAAACTTCCATAAGTCTAAAGTGTCTTGATGTAAAATTTCCCAAGGTTTTTTGCCACTAAGTTGTAGCACATTAGGTATTTTAAAGCCGTTAATCAATAAACGCCTACAAATAAAAGGCAAGTCGAATTCTTTAATATTATGGCCACAAAAAAGAAATGAAGGAGTAAGCAACTGTCTTTTATGTAATATGGATAAAAAATCACGTAGCAAAACGGGCTCTTCATCATGTGCGATTGTCTTTATTGCAAATTTCCATAATTCCCCTTCTTTATGAAAGCGACCAATGCTGATACATATAATTTTGGAAAACTCTGCATAAATGCCTGCTTTCTGTTCATAAACAGCATCAACACTTGGTGAATCATCGGAGATATTAAGCCAATACTTGGCTTTATCAGTCCAAAATTCTTTTAATGCTGAAGATAATGATTCATAGTCTTTTGTAGAAGGAACGGTTTCTATATCAATAAACAAAATATTTTTAATACTATCCATAACAACGTTTTTGTAACTATATTTGATAAGTAAAAATAACCAATTTTTTATGATACCAACAAACACCAATGAAACGAGCACTAAAAGTGCAAAAAATACAAAGACTATATATATAGTAATCATTGTACTACTCGTTATTTCAAATATTACATTATACCTCAGAAGTAACGACTTAGGTATGAAAACCGAACAGCAGGCATTATTGTTAATCAGTACAGATTCCTCGAAACAAGAAGTTGAAAACGAGTACAATGCAGCCCTTGCCAGACTAGATAATTTAATAAGCGACAATAAACAATTAGATAGTGTGGTAACTAATAAAAATTCCGAATTAGAGCACTTAAAAAAAGAAATTAAAAAAATAGTTGGCAATAAAAATGCTACCAAAGCTCAATTAGCCAAAGCAATGGAGCTAATTAAGAACTTCAATACTGAAATTAGAGTTTATGAAGATCAAATTGCTAATTTAAAAAAAGAGAACCTTGATCTTAATATTGACAAAAAAGACCTTACAGAAAAAGTTAAAAAGAGTACTGAAGAAAATCAGAGCTTAAAAGAAACCGTTAGGATTGCTCAACAGCTTCAAATTTCTAATATTCGTTTATTACCCCTCTCCGACATTAGCATTTTAAATAAAAGCTATGAAACAAAAAAGGCCAATAAAGTAGATAAAATTAGAATTTACTTTGATATTGATAAAAATAAAATAACGAGTGCTGGTAACAAACAACTTTTTATTCAGATTAAAGATCCAGGTGGCAATGTCCTAGCAAATGCTCAAAACGGATCGGGTGCAACCACCAATGAAAAAGGAGAAACCATTGCATATACGCTTACAAAAAATATTAATTTGAAATCAAATGAAGCCATTAATGATGTAATGATAGATTGGAAACAAGCAGAAGCATTTAAAAAAGGTACCTATCAGATTTTTATTATTTACGAAGGCGATGTTATTGGATATAATTCTATTAGTTTAAAATAAACAGTTACTTAACTATTAACAATTAGATAATACTAACAATAGCTGTTAATAATCAATTGAATGTAACTTTGATAATAATAACAAAGAAACAATGAGCGCTTCAATCGATAGAATATTAGTAGTAGATGACGAACA
>CAIWHF010000138.1 GCA_903912405.1 uncultured Bacteroidota bacterium
AAATGATAAATAAATATTTATACAGAACTTGTTAAAGAATGAGTATAAGGATTATTTTTGAACGCACTTAGAATATCAGGTTGAATGCGATCACAACCAGCACATTCATTATAATATTGTGGAGCTCTAATTGCGCCATATGTTTGCGCAGATGGAGGCAATCCTGTTAAACTAGAATAAGCTGGATTTACTCTGCCATCTAGGCGATCAGAGTCAGCCTTAATAGTAGTTAAGTTCATTTGTTGATTGAAAATTTGTGTTCCTCCTTGATTTGGTCTATTACCAATCGTTTGAGACTTAATTTCATTATTATGTTGACGATAAGCCGCATCGTAACTCATGTCACCGAAACCGGTAGCATATCCACCAGCAGCCGTATAATATTCGCAACTAGTTGAATCTCTTTGCGTTGGCAATCCAGGCATAGCATTGTTAACATACATACCTTCTTTCTGATTATTTACATTAAAGTTAACTGCGTGTAAATTGGTTTCTTTAACTGTTGTAGGAGTACTATCTTGAGGATTATAAACTGGCCCCTTAACCATTGATGAAGTTCCAGCATCACCATAAACACGAACGTTATTAATTGTTTCATCTTTACGTGTTGGTCTAAACATATCCATTATTGGAGCAACAACTGCACCAATAGCACCACTAAATCCACTTCTATGTGTTTCTGGTTGTCTAACAGTACTTCTGTTATTCTCATAATTAGTATGACTTCTTAAAAATACATCTTTGTCTGTATGATTTCCTTGTCCTGCGGCTCTTGAGTGATTAACACCTCCTTGAAATGCTTCATGGCGCTTAGAAGGTTCAAAATTTTGTGGAGCAGTAGTTGCTTTGACTTCAATTGAACCAGCAGGCCCCATATATTCGCTAGCAATATCGTTACGTCTTAAAATACCCATTTCTTGAATCGGTCTTAAAGTTTCACCCTTCTCGGCGCCAGTTGTTGTTAACCAACGATCTTGAGTATTGATAAAATATGTGTCAGGTCTTTGTTTTTCTACACGACCAATCATTTGAGCTGTTGGTGCGGATTTAATAAATGAGTTAGCAGGTCCTTCGTGATTGATTAGCTCATATTCTAATTTAGGATTTGTATCAACTCTTAATTGGTCAACCGTCTTTGGTAACCATTTATCACGAGCTTCCATACCAGAGTTATAACCATTACTACCATTAAATCCGTAACCTTGGTCTAAACCAGGACCAACCATAATCGTATCAAATGGTTTGACATTATTGTTTTTCATAGCGGGATTAACACGTGATTGATAGAAATCACTTTGATTGGGCATACCGTAAGCCCACTGCATATTTTGTTCAGGTTTGAAAAGAGGAGCTTGTTCAATTTTTTTGATAGTTTGAGAACCAGAACCGATCATATTATCTAAAACAGATTCATTAATATTCATATCATATGTTTTTCCTTTTACCTTACCACCATTAAAAGGAATCATATTATTGTGTTTAAATTGTTGAGAATCTAAATAATTTCCAGTTAATGAATAGATTTCTTGGGGGTTTTTGTTTACAGGAACATGGTTTCTAACCTTTTGTTCATATAAATTCTGATTAAAGTATTTATCTGTAGCTACATTTGGATTAGGATATTCTTGAACCGTATCAACTAATTGATTAATATTGCTAACAGGATAATTTTGCGGAGGAATATTTGTGTTTGGTAAGTAGTTATCAGTTCTGACACCTAAATTACTTCTAATTCCCATATTGGTAAATTTTTCTCTTTGTGATTGTCTTATTTCTTTTTTAGAGCAATTTTCATTTGATTGATTTGATACCACATACATACCGCCTAATGCTATTAAAGGGATCGCTATTTCCATATTTATATATATAGAGTATTATATTTTTATTCACATATAAATCGACTTTTTAAAAAAGTGGAGCAAAATATTTTTACTAAAACTAATATTTTTTCACTTTTTTAGAAAGCATTTTCTTCTCTTTCCCTTAAGGGTAAAACTTGGTTTAGAGTTGTTGACAAGAGTTTGTTTGTTGACATGTTGTTGGTCCTGCTACATATCCACCTCTAATTAAATTGAAACTTGATGGTAAATAGTTCTTTGTTTCATTCACTACACAATCTCTCTTTGGGGTAAAATAATCTTTTTCTAAAATTCTTGTGCTTAAGTTATTTTGAAAAGGTATACATACATTCACTTGAGGATTCAAGGGAGGATATTGCCAATCAACTTGTTCTAAATCACGATACCACCATGCTGGATTTGTTGCTCTGGATTGTTCAGTAAACAAATTATTACATGTTGGATATTTAATAGCTTCATTTGGTACATTGTAGCTTTTATAATTATCTTTTCCTAAACAATCTCTGCCTAGTTGTCTGTTAACCCCTCTTAAATCGCTTTCTAAATTAACTGTATTTGTTCTTAAATTTCCTCCCCATTTTTGTATAATAATTTGCGGGTCTTCCATATAACAAGGATTGGCACCGTTTCCGGGGACATTTAATATCCATCTACCTGGATCAGTAGACTGCTGTAATTCCTTTTTTGTTCTACAATCATCATATTTAAATCGTGTACTAGCCATTTTATAT